>DATAWG010000025.1 GCA_036267355.1 Pirellulales bacterium
AGCCTCAAAGCCTCACGGTCTCACAGCCTTTCTGAATTCGCTGCGATACACCGGTCGGCCATGCAATCGCATGCGGCGCTCGAAGTGGGTGCGGTAATCCAGATCGTGGGCCGGTTCCAACTCGGCGACCGGCAGCGGGCCGACTAAACGCGTGGCCGTGGCCAAGATCGCCAGCGTTTCTTGAAAATATTCTTCCACGTCGGTCCAAAAGTGGAGCGCGCCCCCGGCGAGCAGCGTGCGCTCGATATCGCGCAGAAAGGGCTCGGTAAGCACACGGCGTTTCTTGTGCTTCTCCTTCCACCACGGATCCGGGAAATACACATGCACCGCCGCCAAAGAATGCTCGGGAAGCAATTCTGCAAACAACCGGCGTGCGTCGCCTTGCACCATGCGTGCGTTCGGCAACTCACGTTGAACTAGCCGGCCGGCGGCGAAGCGGGCATAACGAGCCGCGAGTTCGATGCCGAGAAAATTGTGCTCCGGATGCGCAGCGGCGGCGCTCGCCAGAAAAAGCCCTTTCCCGCAGCCCGCCTCGACCTCGACCGGTGCATCGCGATCGAAAATCGCCCGCCAGTCCCAGGGGCGCGAAAGCGCATCCAGCGCCAGCAAATGCCGCGAAAGATCGAGTGCCGGATCGAGTTTGCGAAGTGCGCGGCGGCCCATGTGGAAGGGTGAGGGTGGGGGGCTTTCACAAACTCTCAGCCATCGGACGGCGATGCGGCGTGCAGCTCAATCTTGTGGCCACGCCATGCGCGGAAAAAACTTATCGCGATCGGCAGCAAGCTTACAAACACGATCAGGATAATCACGTGCTCGAAATGCTCGCTGACGAACTTGATCCGCCCGAGCCAATAGCCGGCCAGCGACATCGTCGCTACCCAACCAATCCCGCCGGCAATATTGAATATGGCAAAACGTCGGTAGCCCATGCGGCCGACGCCGGCCACAAACGGCGTGAAGGTGCGGATTAGCGGGGCGAACCGCGCGAGCACAATCGCCTTGCCTCCATGCCGCTCATAAAAAGCCTTCGCCGCGAGCAAATGCTCATGCTTGACGAAGCGCAATCGCCCTTTCTCGAATACACGTTCTTCCATCTGCAAGCCGAGATAGTAATTCACCGCATCGCCAACAATCGCCGCCAGCGACAAGGCGGCGATTAATAGTCCGATGTCGAACACATGCTGGCTGCAAAGAAAGCCAGCGGCAAAAAGCATCGAATCGCCGGGCAGGAAAAACCCCACCAACAGCCCGGTCTCGCTGAACACGATGGCCATCAGAATCAAATAGCTGATCCAGATCGGCCCACCCAGGCTCACCAATTGCCGGAGATTTTCCGGCTTGGCTAAGCCAATCAGCCAGCGGATGAAATCGAGAAGCATGGGGCAGGAACCAGGGGACAGAGAGCAGGGATTGGCGACGATGCGGTGCAGGCAACAGAATGGATGTTAGCAGAACTTCCGATTGGGAACACGGCCGGTTGGCGATGGTTGCCCGACTGCCGATGCACGTTCTTTCTGGCCTTGTCACTTTCGAGGCTAGATCGGTCCGTGGTTTCGCATGCTGGCGGTGGAGATCCGGTTTGAACCCCCCCACGCGGCGGCGGCCGCCTCTCCTAACTTGGCCCGAAAGTGGAAGCGTGCCGGTCGGTCGGCCGTCCCTTGTTCATCTGCCGCGGCGGCGCTAGAATCAATCGTTTTGCGGTACGGCTGTTTCGCGTTTGCTCACCTGCAGGTTTTCCGATGCCGCGTCGTTTTGTCAATCAATTGGGGCACCAAGAATCCGTCGATCAAGTTTTCCTCGCCTCGCAAAAGCAATTGCGGCCCAATCGGAACGGCAATCTCTATCTGCAGGTCGAACTGTCGGACCGCAGCGGCTCGCTCGCCGCCCGGATGTGGAATGCCACCGACGCCGACCATCGCGGTTTCGAAGACGGCGATTTCGTCCGCGTCGAAGGCACCACGCAAATCTATCAAGGCGCCTTGCAGATGATCGCCACCAGTGTCAGCAAGGCCCGACCGGAAGAGATCGATCTGGCCGATTTCATGACCCTCTCGCCGGCCGAGATCGACCAATTGGCCGTGCGGCTGGCGGAATTGCTCCGCGATATTTCCGATCCACATTTGCGCAATCTGGCCGAGTGTTTCCTCGCCGATGAAGAATTCATGGATCGATTCAGCCGCACGCCGGCGGGCGTGAAGAATCATCATGCCTATCCGGGCGGTTTGCTCGAACACGTCGTGAATCTGATGGAAATAGCCGTGCGGATCGCGGAGCGTTATCCGAAGGTGGATTTCGAATTGGTCGTGATGGGCGCGTTCTTGCACGATATCGGCAAGATCGAAGAGCTCAATTGCGACCGTGGTTTTAGCTACACCGACTCGGGCCAGATGCTCGGCCACGTCGTGCTGGCGCTGGGCATGCTGGACGAAAAATTGCGGCAAGCGGCCGAGCTATCGGGCGAAGAATTTCCCGACGAACTCGCGCTGCGGCTGCGGCACATGATCGTCAGCCATCACGGGCAATATGAATTCGGCTCGCCCAAGCTGCCGATGACGCTCGAAGCGATTACGCTCCACTCGCTCGACAACCTCGACGCCAAGATTCATCACTTCCAGCAACTGATCCGCGACGATTCGAATTCCGAAAGCCCGTGGACGCAGTATCACCCGAACCTGAACCGGAAGCTGTTCAAAGGCACACGCGAGGGTGAAAAGCGGCCGGTATCGTAGAAGGCTACAGGCTGAAGGCTACAGACTACACGACGCGCAAGCGTCCGTCGCCTTCGTATCTGTAGCCTGTAGTCTTCAGCCTGTAGCCTCCTCCCAATGCCCCACGCCGATCTCGAACGCGAAATTCTCGATTTTGTCGGCGCGGCGGGCTATCGGCCTGTCAAGCCGCGGGTGATCGCCAAGCATCTTCATATTTCCGAAGAAGAGCGGCACGACTTCAAACGGCTGCTCAAGCGGCTCATCAAGGCCGGCCGACTCGCCTACGGGCCCAGCCACCTGATCATGCCGATTGCGCTCGCCGAAAAGGGCAACGCTCTGGCGGAATCGTCGGTTCGCAGTTCAACGGCGGCCAGTGAGGAAGACGGGGGCGGCGATTCAGAAGCTGGCCCGCTGCTCCCCGGACCATCGGTCGCGATGGGCAAGCGCGGACCGAATCTTGTTACGGGCGTTTTTCGCCGCGCGCAAGCCGGGTTTGGATTCGTCCGTCCGGCCGGCTCCGCACCGGGAGCGGACCGCAAGCTCGATATCTTCATTCCCGCCGATCGCACGCTCGACGCTTCTTCCGGCGACACCGTGCTCGTGCGCTTGCAAAAGCAGCGCGATGTTCGCCGCCCGAATCCGCAAGGCGATATTGTCGAAGTCGTCGAACGCGACACGCATCAATTCGTCGGCACCTATTTCGAATCGGCCGGCAGCGCGTTCGTGCAAGTCGATGGCACGGTGTTCAGCCGGCCCGTGCTGCTCGGCGATCCCGGCGCCAAAAACGCCCGGCCCGACGACAAAGTCGTGTTCGAGATGATCCGCTTTCCATCGCATGTGCACGATGGCGAGGGCGTGATCACCGAAGTGCTTGGCGGGCGCGGCGAGCCCGGCGTCGACACACTGTCGATCATTCGCGAGTATGGCTTGCCCGAGCATTTTGCCGACGATGTGCTCGAAGACGCTCGCCATCAGGCGGATCGGTTCAGCGAAGAGATTCATCCGCCGCGCGTCGATCTGACCAGCGAGACCGTGATCACGATCGATCCGGTCGATGCCCGCGATTTCGACGACGCGATTTCGCTCGTGCGGCTGTCGAATGGGCATTGGAAATTGGGCGTGCATATCGCCGACGTGTCGCACTTCGTGCGGCCGCGTTCGCCGCTGGATCGCGAAGCACTCAACCGCGGAACGAGCGTTTATTTGCCCGACCGCGTGATCCCGATGCTGCCCGAGATTCTCTCTAACGGCCTGGCGAGCCTGCAGCCGGACAAAGTCCGGTTCACCAAAAGCGTATTCATCGAATTCACAGCCGATGGGGCGCGCGTGGCCGCCGATCCGCACTCGGCAGCGATCCGCAGTTGCCGGCGATTCAGCTACGAAGAGGTTGATAGCTTCTTGGCCGACCGCGAGGCTTGGAAAAGCCGGTTGACGCCCGAGGTGCATTCGCTGCTGGAGCGGATGCACGAATTGGCAATGATCCTGCGCGAGCGGCGATTTCGCCGCGGGGCGCTCGAATTGACGATGAAAGAGGTGAAGGTCGATCTGGATGCCGATGGCCGGGTGTCGGGAGCGCATGTCGTCGAGAACACCGAGAGCCACCAGATCATCGAAGAATTCATGCTCTCGGCAAACGAAGCCGTGGCCGAAATTTTGTACGCCGCCGGTCTGCCATTTCTCCGCCGCGTGCATTCCGATCCCGATCCGCGCAAGCTCAAGGCCCTCGACGAATTCGTCGCCGCGATGGGTTTTCAAACCGAAAGCCTGCAAAGCCGCTTCGCCCTGCAAGCGCTGCTGAAATTGGTCGACGGCAAACCCGAGCAGCACGCCGTGAACTATGCCGTCTTGCGCAGCCTGCAGCGGGCAATTTACAGTCCGATCGAAGAGGGGCACTACGCGCTGGCGAGCGATTGCTATTGCCACTTCACATCGCCGATTCGCCGCTATCCAGACCTTACGATTCACCGTCTGCTGGAACACTTGCTGCACGGCAAGAAATCGCCCGGCAGCATGCCCGAATTGGTCGCCCTTGGGGAGCATTGCTCGGATCGTGAGCAACGGGCCGAAGCCGCCGAACGCGAGTTGACCAAGCTCAAGCTGCTGATCTACATGCAGAACCGCATCGGCGAGGAGATGGACGCGGTGGTGACCGGGGTCGAGGAGTTCGGGCTGTTTGCCGAGGGAATTCGCATTCCGGCCGAAGGATTGATCCGCGTCGCGTCGCTGGCCGACGACCGCTACCGCTACGACCGCACGACGCACACGCTCACCGGCTATCGCGCCGGCAATAGTTTCCGGTTGGGCGACCGCGTGCGCGTGAGCGTGGCCCGGGTCGACATCGACCGCCGCGAACTCGATTTCCGGCTCGTAGACCGCGGCCGCCGTGCGGCGGCAATAAAGGTGCGCGACAAGAAGACCAATGTCTCTCGCAACGGCACCAAGAAACGGCGCAAACACTGAGCGAGTTGGCGAAGCGAGGTGTCGGGATAGCCAACGTAGCAGGCATACTCCGTGTGCCGTCGGCGCTGCTCATTGCGCGACGCATTGCGGAGCGCGGACGGCACACGGAGTGTGCCTGCTACAATAGGGCTACATCGCAGTCGGCCGAGTTTCGCGTCCCCCTGGCAGGCACAACCCAAACGGATACAATACCAGCGGTTGTGGGCCGATTGCCGCCAGACTCTTTGATCTTCCGTGCCGTTCCATCGATGCCTGCCACGCTGATGAATCCGCCGCTGGCCAAAACGCCGCTCTCCGATTGGCACGTCGGCCATCGCGGCCGCATGGTCGATTTCGCCGGCTGGTCGATGCCGGTGCAATACGAATCGATCGTCGCCGAGCATGAGGCAGTGCGGCATGCGGTCGGGTTGTTCGATATTTCGCACATGGGCCGGCTCACGTTTGCCGGCCCCGGCGCCACCGAATTTCTCGATTCGCTGCTGACGCGCCGCGTCGCCGACATGCAACCGGGCCAAATCCGCTATAGTCTGGTCACCAACGACTCCGGCGGAATTCTCGACGATGTGCTGCTGTATCGCTTGCAAGATCCGTCCGCGGCCGAACAAGCGCCGGGCGAAAACCAGGTTCCGTATTTGCTTGTCGTCAACGCCAGCAATCGCCAAAAAATTCTGGACTGGATCGCGGCCCATCTGCTCCCGAGTGGCGTCGTTTGCTGCGACGAAACGTTTTCCACCGCCATGATCGCCGTGCAGGGCCCCGCGGCGCGAAAGCTGGTGATGGATGTTCTCCATCCCGGCTTGAACGCGATGCGCTATTACTACGGCAAGAGCGTCGGCCACGGCGGTGAATTGAGCGTCGTCAGCCGCACCGGCTATACGGGCGAAGACGGCTTCGAATTGATCGTGCCGGCCGCCGGCGCGGCGGATCTGTGGGAAAAGCTGTTGACGGCCGGCCAATCCGTGGGCGCCGTTCCGGTCGGACTGGGAGCGCGCGACACACTGCGACTCGAGGCCGCGATGCCGCTGTATGGCCATGAGCTGTCGGAATCGATCGATCCGTTCACGTCCGGACTCGATTTCGCCGTGAATCTCGAAGGCCGCAATTTTCCCGGCCGCGACGCGTTGGCCCAAATCGCAAGCCGGCCTCGCCAGCGAGTGCGCGTGGGGTTGGAACTTGCCTGCAAGCGCGTGCCGCGAGAGGGTTATGGAATTCGACGAAGTTCAAAAGCAAGCGACGATAATGTGATTGGCGAAATTTCCAGCGGCACGTTTTCACCGACGCTCAAGCGGCCGATCGCGATGGGCTACGTGAGGGCCGAATTTTCCCAACCGGGCACAGAATTGACCATCGATATCCGCGGCCAATTAGAGCCGGCCCGCGTCGTGCCGCTGCCGCTTTATCGCCGCCCGAAAACGAACTAACCATCTTTGCAACCCGAAGGCCGATGCCGTGAATCCCGAACAACTGCGTTTCGCAAAAACCCACGAATGGGTTCACGTCGAGCCAGATAGCCAAGGCCAACAGGTCGCCACGCTCGGCGTTTCTTCCTTCGCGGTCGAAGCGCTCACCGACTTGGTGTTCATGCAATTGCCCGAGGTCGGCCGGCAGGTGAAGCCTGGGCAATCGGTCGGCGAGATTGAATCGGTCAAGGCCGTGAGCGATTTATATAGCCCGGTCGGCGGCAAAGTCGTGGCCGTCAACACCGATTTGCCCAATCATCTGGAAACGCTTTCCAGCGACCCCTACGGCGCCGGCTGGATGGTAAAAATCCAACTCGACGATCCGAAGCAACTCGACTCGCTGATGGACTACGCGACCTATCAAGCCCAATGCGCCGAGGAAGGACACTAAAGCAAACGGCGAATGACGAAGAAGGCTAAAGGATTGAGACTACAGGACGCGAGTCCCCTTATCTTCGTCCCTGTCGCCGGTAGCCTATTTCAGACATTCGTCATTAGAAATTAGACATTTTGATGTCCTACATTCTCAACACACCGGACGATCAGCAAGCGATGCTCGCGGCGATTGGCGTCGCGTCGATCGAAGAGCTGTTTGCGCAGGTGCCGGCCGAATTGCGGCTGCGGCGGCCGCTGGATCTCCCGCCGGCGCTCGATGAGATGGAACTCACGGCCCACATGGCCGAGTTGGCGGGCCAAAATGTCGCCGCGGGGCAAAAAATTTGCTTCCTGGGGGGCGGCAGCTACGACCATTTCATCCCTGCCGTGGTCGACTATGTCGCCGGCCGCGGTGAGTTTTACACTTCCTACACCCCCTACCAGCCCGAGGCCAGCCAAGGCAACCTGCAAGTCTTTTTCGAATATCAAACGCTGATCACGCAACTGACCGGCATGGATGTGTCGAACGCCAGCATGTACGACGGCGGCAGCGCGGCAGCGGAAGCCGTGTTGATGTGCATCGCGGCAACGGGCCGCCGCGGAAGCGTCGTCGTGCCCGAAAACTTGCATCCCGAATATCGGCAAACGATCGCCACGTATTTGTCGAACCTCGACGTGCGGCTGCATACGGTCGCGACGCCGGACGGCACGACCGGCGCCGAGCTGCTGGCCCGCTCGATCGGCGACGACACGGCCTGTGTCGTGATCCAGCAGCCGAACTTTTTCGGTTGCGTCGAAGACCTGCAATCGCTCGTCCAAGCGGCCCACGAGCGCGGCGCGATGGTCGTGGCGGCAGTCGACCCGATCAGTCTCGGATTGCTCCGTCGGCCCGGCGAATTTGGCGTCGATATCGTTGTTGCCGAAGGGCAATCGCTCGGCACGCCGATGCAATTCGGCGGGCCCTACTTGGGCATCATGGCGTGCAGCGAAAAATTCGTTCGCCGCATGCCGGGCCGCATCGCCGGGCAGACGGTCGATCGCCGCGGCAATCGCTGCTGGGTGCTGACATTGCAAACCCGCGAGCAACACATCCGCCGCGAAAAAGCCACCAGCAATATCTGCACGAATCAGGGCCTTTTCGCGCTTCGAGCAACCGTGTATCTCGCCGCGCTCGGCCCGCAGGGCTTGCGCGAAACGGCCGAGGCGTGCCTGCGAAAAGCGAACTACGCCCGCGGCCGATTGACGCAGACGGGCCGCCTGAGCGCGGCATTCGATGCGCCGGTGTTCAAGGAATTCGTCGTCCGCGATGGTGACCGCGGCGTGCAATCGCTCGTGGCCGATGCGCTGCAGGCCGGCTTTTTCGCCGGCGTGCCGCTGGGTGGGTGGTATCCAAGGCTGTCGGATTGCCTGCTGGTGACCGTCACGGAAAAGCGGACCCGCCGCGAAATCGACGCACTGGCCAATTGCGTCAGCCAGCCCAACCGTCGCCAAGAAATGGTTGACGCGTAAACACTAGCCCGAAGCGTCAGCGAGGGAATTGTTGACAGACCAGACGGATTGGACGTTTTGGTATACATCGGGTTGTTGCTTTGAGACAAAGCCTGGAGCGAAGCGTTAGCGAGGGGGATCGCTATGGCGAGTCGTCCCTCGCTGACGCTTCCGGCTAGTGTTGAAACCCAAGCTTTACGAATATGCGCAACACACTTGCAACACAACTTCTGTTCGAGCTCTCCAAGCCGGGCCGGCGCGACGTGCGGTTGCCGAAGTCCGATGTGCCGGAAGTGGCGATCGACGAACTGCTGCCGGCCGGCGCGATCGCCGCCGCGCCGCCGCCGCTGCCGGAATTGGCCGAGACGCAGATCGTGCGGCATTTTCTCAATCTTTCGACGCAGAACATGTCGGTTGACACGCATTTCTACCCGCTCGGCTCGTGCACGATGAAATACAACCCGAAGCGGAACGAGCGGCTCGCCAATTTGCCCGGCATGGCCGATCTGCATCCCTATCAGCCCGAGGAAACGCTGCAAGGGATGCTCGAATTGCTTTACGCGATGCAGCAGATCTTGGCGGAAATCGCTGGGCTCGACGCGGTGTCGTTGCAGCCGGCGGCCGGAGCGCACGGCGAATTCACGGCGCTGATGGTGGCCGCCGCCTATTTCCGCGATCGCGGCGAACGGCGCACCAAGGTGCTCACTCCCGACAGCAGCCACGGCACCAATCCGGCCAGCGCCGCGATGGCCGGCTTCGAAACCGTCACCGTGAAAAGCGATTCCTCCGGCTGCGTCGATCTGGCCGATCTGCGGACCAAGCTCGACGGCCAGACCGCCGTGTTCATGATCACCAACCCGAACACGCTGGGCCTGTTCGATCGGCAAGTGCGCACGATTGCCGACGAAGTCCATTCCCACGGAGGGCTGATCTATTTGGACGGGGCGAATATGAACGCCATTCTCGGCATTGCCCGGCCCGGCGATTTCGGGGCCGACCTGATGCATTTCAATCCGCACAAGACATTCAGCGGCCCGCACGGCGGCGGCGGTCCCGGGGCGGGGCCGATCGCGGTCCGCGCAATGCTCGAGCCCTATTTGCCCTCGCCGGTCGTCGTGAAAGTGGCGGAAAATATCAACGAGCAGGCCAATACGAAGCCGAGCAAGAATGGCGACGGCGCCGAGTGCCACGACTGCTATCGGCTCGCCTACGACCGGCCGAAATCGATCGGCCGCGTGCGCAGCTTCATGGGCAATGTCGGCGTCCTCGTGCGGGCCTATTGCTACATTCGCACGTATGGCCCGGCCGGCTTGCGGGCGGTTTCGGAAAATGCCGTGCTTAGCGCCAATTATCTGCTCGCCCGAGTGAAGCACATCTTGCCCGTCCCGCATGGCGACCGTTGCCTGCACGAATTCGTGGCCACGGCCGCGCGGCTCAAGGCGGAGCGCGGCGTGTCGGCGATGGATTTGGCGAAGCGACTGTTGGACTACGGTTTTCACGCCCCGACGGTTTATTTTCCGCTGACGGTCCGCGAATCGATGATGATCGAGCCGACCGAAACCGAAAGCAAGGAAACGCTCGATGCGTTTGCCGAAACGCTTTCTCGCATCGTGGAGGAATCGCCCGAGCTATTGCACGACGCCCCACACACGACCGCGATCAGCCGTCCCGACGAAGTCGCCGCCGCGCGGAATCCCGTGCTCCACTGGTCGCCCGCCGGCGCGAAGCCCTAGCGAGGATTCGTCAGAGTTGTCCCGCAATTGCGATCAGCCGCAAAAGCGGGCCGCCACTCCGCACTGCAATACCTTCGGGCCGGAAGTCGCGCGGAGCGTTAGTTCGCCGGAAGCAATCCTGCCGCTTCGACCGATGGATTTCACAGATTCGTCGATCATCTGCGCGGCAACTGCATCGGCGATGCCGGGCGTATGGCAGCTCAGCAGCACGAGCGACGGAGTGCCGGCTAAGAGCGCGATGGCCCCGCGCAGTAAGCCCGGCAAATCGCGATCGATCTTCCACGCTTGTCTCTTCGGACCATGCCCATAACTGGGCGGATCGAGAATCACTGCGTCATAGCGATTGCCGCGGGCCAATTCGCGTTCGACAAATCGGCGGGCATCTTCAATGATCCAGCGAATCGGCGCCGCCGATAAACCATTTGACTCGGCGTTTCGCCGAGCCCAAGCCACCGCGCCGCGGGCGCTATCGACATGCACCACTTCGGCTCCGGCGGCGGCCGCCGCGATCGTGCTCCCGCCGGTATAAGCAAACAGGTTCAACAATTTCGGCCGCCTCGCCGGCCCCGCGCTCCGAAAGTCACGAACCCATTCGCCGATGAACCGCCAATTTTCCGCCTGCTCGGGAAACACTCCTAGATGCCCAAACTCGGTCGGCTTGAGTTCGAAGCGAATGCCGCAGAATTCAACGCTCCAGCTTTCCGGCAGCCCATCGGCTGGCAGCCATGTTCCGCGCTGCGGCGAAGCGCGAGCTGAAGGCTCGAATCGCGCCGTGGCTTGCGACCAATGGTCGCGCGATTGCGGATCCCGCGAAACGCCTTGCGTCCCAGCCGCTGGCCGATCAATCAGATACATTCCAAACCGCTCCAGCCGCCGCCCCTCGCCGAAGTCGATCAGTTCGTACATGCGCCGAGCCGTTTTGATACACCAACTGACCCTAGGGCAGAATTTCCACGGAAAGCTCCCAGAACTGGAGAAGTCGTAGATCGTTTGTTAGCACGATCCCGCAGCCGCCAACCATCGCGGCTGCCATATGGAGCGAGTCGACCGTGGAATACCTGCATGCGGCCCGGATCCTGGCAGCGGCGTCGCAAACGGCCGATGACAACGGCAGCACGGTTGTTTGGTTCCGGAAGTTCGAGAAATTCGCTGCGCGATAAGGTCATTGCGGCGTAGTGGCTGAATTAAGCATTCCAACCGTGTCAGATCACTCGTCGCGAGGACATCCCCCGCCCGCCCTGGCTGCGAGCAGGCGTGCATCTGCTCTCGCTCGAAAGGTCGGAGAGCCATCGATCGTATAGATTACGATTACGGCATCAAGGTAGATCAGCATCCTTGTAACCATGCACGGTGTTCTTCGTTATCTCGCGCACTCGCGCATCGTGGGCGTCGTCGGCTTCTCGATCCACGCCAGTTGCAGTGCCGACGAATCCGCGCCTTGCCTGGTCGGCTCTGATTTCCTGCAATACTGCCCACCAATCCCTCTTCTCTCCCGATTGCTGCGGACGAACCGGTCTTGCACCACGATCCTTACTCGCTGCTGCTCTTCCAACGGCAACGGATGGTCGAGTTTCAACATGCCGTTTTCGTAAATCGCGTCGAGTTCGTACAACATCGGAATCACTTCCGGGTTCCTCTTCAATTGGCAATTGAATTGTAGCAAGCGGCGGCGCATCGTGAGGCGCGAAACGGCAGGTGGGCTTCCATCCCAGTCAGTTGGGCGCTGCGTTTGCGACGTTGCGCGCGCCTCACTGACCTCCGATCCCCCTCCGCTCCTACTCCGTCAGCGTACCCTTCGTGCTCGGCACGCCGGGCATGCGCGGGTCGGGCTCGACGGCCATTCGCAGGGCGCGGGCCGTCGCTTTGAATACCGCTTCGCTGATGTGATGGCTGTTGCGGCCGTGGTGCAAGATCACGTGCAGATTCATCAGCGCATTGGCGGCCACGGCTTGCCAAAAGTCTTCGACAAGCTCGCTATCGAACTCGCCGATCTTGGGCGCGTTGAATGCCACCTGAAAAACCATCGCATACCGCCCGCTCAAATCGAGGGCCGAGGTGACGAGCGTTTCTTCCATCGGCAGCGTGAAATGACCGTAGCGGCGGATGCCCTTTTTATCGCCGAGCGCCTGGCGAATGGCTTGCCCGAGAGCGATGCCGGTGTCTTCGACCGTGTGGTGCTGATCGACGTGCAAATCGCCCTCGGCTTCGACGACCAGATCGAAGGCCGCGTGCTTGGCCAACAGCGTGAGCATGTGGTCGAAGAAGCCGATGCCGGTCGCGATGCGGCTTGTGCCGCCGCCGTCGATCGAAAGCTCGACGCGGATTTTGGTCTCCGCGGTGTGGCGGTCGATCTGGGCCGTGCGCGGCGTGGGCGATTGTGTCGTCATTCCGTCTCTCTTATGCCACTGGCTTTTTAGATCCGCCTACACCATCCGCGAAAGCGCCGCCAGGCAGACATCGACCTGCTCCGGCGTGCCGACGGAAATTCGCAGGCCGTCCCCCCAACCGGCATAATCCATATATCGCACCAGAATTTGCTCTTCCTTAAGTCGCTCGTACAGCGGCCGAACCGCCAGCGACGGATGCGGGCACCAGACAAAATTAGCCTGTGATTCGACCGCCGCGAAGCCCAACCCACGCATTCCAGCGGTCAATTTCAACCTGGAAGCGAGGATTTTCTTTCGATTCTCGGCCAGCCAAGCTTGATCGTCGATCGCGGCCGTGGCGGCGGCGATCGATAGCGAGTCGCAATTATAGGAATCCTTCACTTTCACAAGCTGCTCGATCACTTGCGGCTGGGCCACCAAGAAACCAAACCGCAGCCCCGCCAGCGCATACGACTTGCTGAGCGTTCGCGAAACCATGATTTTCTCGTTCTGCCCAACCAGGCTGACGCAATTCACTTCGGCAAAATCGACATACGCCTCGTCGACCAACAGCGGGCAAGGCAACCGCTCGGCCAATTCCAGAATCTTCGCCGGCGGTAGCACCGTGCCCGACGGACTGTTGGGGTTCGGCAGGAAAGCCAATTTCAATCGCGGCCGAGCGGCCGCGAAATTGTCGCCGAGCGACCAATCGGCGTGAAACCGGATTTCCTCGGCTTCGGCCCCTTGCAACTGGGCAAGCGTCTTGTAAAGGATGTAGCTCGGGTACGGCAATCGCAAGCAATCCGATTGGCCGACGAAAGCGCGGGTAACGATCGTCAGAATATCGTCGCTGCCGTTGCCACACACGATCCAGTTCGGCTCGACGCCCAGCACGGCGGCGGCCCGAACGCGAAAGGCCTCGGCCAGCGGATCGGGATATTTCCGCAAGCCGCGCTCGACGACCGCCGCGATCGCCCGGCCCACTGCCGGCGAACAAGAGTAGGGATTTTCGTTGGTGTTGAGCTTGATGAATTTCGCGCGGCCGCGCGGTTGCTCCCCCGGCACGTAGCCCTTCATGCTCGCGATTTCCGGCCGAACGAAAGTCATGCGATGAAGTGTCTTGGGTTTTATCTATTCCTGTCCAATTCGCAAAATCGGCGTCTAGCGTGGCGCCGTCCTCGCTAACGCTTCGGGCTAGTATGGCCGCCACGTTGTCGGCAGAAGTACTAACCCGAAGCGTTGGCGAGGGACGCCTCGTTACAAGGTTCTCACCGTAAAACAATTCCCTCAGCCGTTCACCCGACGCCGCACGCTCGCCCAATGGGCCGACAATCCTTCCTTTTCCGCCAGCGCGCGAATATCGCCGGCCACCGCTTCGAGCGCCGCCCGATCGAACGCAATCACGCTTCCCGAGCGTAAAAAGTCGTTGGCGGAAAGTCCGCTTGCGAAACGGGCCGTGCCGCCCGTGGGCAACACGTGCGACGGACCGGCGGCATAGTCGCCCAGCGCCACGGGACTAAAATGCCCCAAAAAAGCAGCGCCGGCGTTGGGAATTTTTTCCAAGAGCCGCTCCGCTTCGTCGGTGGCGATGTGCAAATGTTCGGGCGCGATCTGGTTCGCCAAATCCGCCGCTTCGTCGGCCGATCGCACCTGCACCAGCGCCCCAAACTGTTCCAAACTTTGTCGCGCCAATTCGCCGCGTTCCAACTCGGCCAACTGGCGGTTCAACTCCTCGGCGACGTCGTCCAACAGACCGGGGCTCCAACTAATCAAGACACTCGCTCCCGGCGCATGTTCGGCTTGAGCAATCAGATCGGCGGCAACGCGATCGGCTTGTGCCGAATCGTCGGCAATCACGACCACTTCGCTCGGCCCGGCGATCGAATCGATGTCGACGTCGCCGAAGACGAACCGCTTGGCAAGCGCCACGAACAGATTGCCCGGCCCGACGATCTTATCGACGCGTGGAATCCCCTCGACGCCGTAGGCCAGCGCGGCGACGGCCTGCGCGCCCCCCATGCGATACACTTCGCTTACGCCAAGCTCATGGCACGTGGCAAGCAGATCGGCATTGTAGGCACCAAAGGTGGTCGGCGGAGCGACGACCGCCATTTCGGCAACGCCGGCCGCTTGCGCCGGCACAACGGTCATCAGCACCGTCGATGGATAGGCAGCCGCGCCGCCGGGCACACAAATTCCCACTCGCCGCAAAGGAAGATAACGTTGCCGCAAATAGCCGCCGCCGGCCACTTCCAAGCGAACGTCGCCGGTCAAGATCGCCGTTTGAAAACGCAAAATGTTTTCGCGCACGCGCCGCACGGCGGCCAAAAATTCGCCGGATGCCGCAGCATGGGCCGCCGCTAAATCCGCCGCGGGAACTCGAATTGTTTCGGGCGAAAGCCGAGCACGATCGATGCGGGCCGAATAATCGAGAACGGCCGCCATGCCCTTAGCGCGAACGTCGCTACAGATCCGCTCGACGACTTGGGGGGGCGAAAGCGGTTCGCCGAACACTTCGATCGTCCGCCGCCGGCCCGCTTCGCTCACCACGCCTTCGCGCGGATTGAGCCGCTCGCGCAATTCGGCCAGCGCTCGGCCGACATCGTAATCGCGCGTGTCGAACCGTGGGATCTTGAGTGGAATCGGCGGCATGCGGCGGCTCTTTTCATTCGATTCGCCAAGCGCCATAATGCGGCATCCGACGATCGAAATGGGCGTCGGCATACTATTGAAGCGTGGGGCGGGCGGCGTGTCTACGGGGCCATGGGTAGTGGTACGGTTTACCGTAGGTCGGCCTTTCTAGGCTGACGGAGCCCGAGGAATGTCAGATTGGAAAGCCTGACCTACTTGAAGACGTGCCACTACCGTGCGTAGCGGGCCGTGGCCGAACGGCGGGCGAACCCCCCGGGGGAATCTATAACAGACCATGATGACGCCAACAGCAAGCACCGGCCGGATTCTGGATTTTCGCAGCGACACGCTTACCAAGCCCTCGGCCGGGATGCGGGCCGCGATGGCGGCCGCCGAGGTCGGCGACGACGTGTTCCATGAAGACCCCACCGTCGCCCGGCTCGAAGAACGAATCGCCGGCTTGTTGGGCAAAGACGCGGCGCTCTTCGTCCCCAGCGGAACGATGTCGAACCAAATCGGCCTGCGGCTCCACTGCCGCGGCGGGGATGAATTCCTCTGCGAAGCCGGTTGCCATATCTTCAATTTCGAACAATCGGCTTACGCGCAACTGAGCGGAATCGCGGCCCAGCCGATCGAAGGGCGGTTCGGCATCCTGAAATTGGAGCAACTCGCCGGCCGCATTCGAGCCGACAACGACCATGCCCCGATCACCCGCTTGCTCGCGCTCGAGATCACGCACAATCGCGGCGCGGGACGGATTCAGCCGCTCGACAGCGTCGCCGAGCTTTGCGGCTGGGCTCACGAGCATGGCCTATCGACCCATTTGGACGGCGCCCGGCTTTTCAACGCGGTCGTCGTCACGGGAACGTCGGCCATCGATTGGGCCAAGCACTTCGATACGGTCAGCGTTTGTTTCAGCAAGGGGCTGGGGGCGCCGATCGGTTCGGCCATTTGCGGTTCGCGCGAGATCATGCGGCAAGCTCGCCGGCACCGGAAAGTGTTTGGCGGGGGCATGCGGCAAGCCGGAGTCATCGCGGCCGCCGCCCTCTACGCGCTGGAGAACAATATCCTCCGCTTGTCCGACGACCATGCCAACGCAGGGCGGTTGGCCAACCTGGTTCGCGAGATCGACGCCCTGTCGCTGACGCCGCCGGAAATCGATTCGAATATCGTGATCTTCCACGTCGAACCGGAGCTAGGCACGGCCGAGCAATTCGCGGCCCGTCTCAAGCAACATGGCTTGCTGACGCTGGCGATCGGCCATCAATCGGTTCGAATGGTGACGCATTTGGACGTCGACCGCGACGACGTCGAAGCCGCCGGCGAAGTGTTGCGCACCGTGGCGAGCGGTGCTGCCACTATTTGATTGGCGCGATTTGCCGCCTTCCGATCATCGATTCGCCCAGGCCAAGCCATGCTGCTCTTCGACACGCACTGCCATCTCGATCAGACGGATTTCGATGCCGATCGAATCGCCGTAATCGAGCGGGCACACGCGGCGGGCGTCGCCACGATGGTGGCAATCGGAGTCTCTGCCGATTCGAGCGCCGCGGTGCTGCGGTTGGCAGGCGAGCATGCGCCCGTGTATGCCGCGGTCGGCATTCATCCAAATTATTGCGCCGAGGCGGCCGACGGAGATTGGGACCGTGTCGTTGGGCTCTCCGCCGAGCCGCGCATCGTCGCGCTAGGCGAAACCGGCTTGGATCAGTATCGCGATCATGCTCCCTTGGCTCTGCAGCAGGATTATTTCGACCGCCATTTGCGGCTGTCACAGGCGCGCGATCTGCCGTTCATCGTGCACACGCGGGAAAGCCAGGCCGAGGTGCTGGCGATGTTGCGCGAAGCCCGGCGCCGTGGACTCCTGAGCGGCGTGATGCATTCATTTACCGGCGACGTTGCGACGGCGGCCGAATGCGTGGCGCTCGGGATGTATATCAGCTTCGCCGGAATGGCGACATTCAAGAAGGCCGACGATTTGCGGGCCGTAGCGGCGACGGTGCCGAGCGATCGGATTCTGGTCGAAACGGATAGTCCCTATCTGTCGCCGCATCCACTCCGCGGCAAGCGGAACGAACCCGCAAACGTCGCGCTCACGGCGGCATGCCTGGCAAATGTGCGCGGCCTGAGCGCCGAAGCGTTCGCGGCGCAAACCACCGCGAACGCCCGGCGCCTGTTTCGTATAAGCTGACGCCGCCCTGAATGCTTAACCCGAGGCAGCCTAAAAGGTCGTACCGCCGACTTGGCCGCTCGTACCGCTTTGCGTTTGCTGTTGAACGCCGCTTTCGAAATTGAACGTTTGCACCGGTCCGATCGAGGAGAAGAGCGGCGTTGCCGTGATGCGCACATACCGGCGGTCGGCCGAGATGACGGCCGTGGCCGACATGTTGGTTCCCGACGGCAGGGTCGTGATCACCGGCTGATAGCCGACGGCGCCTTGCATCGCGAACGGGAAGAATCCGGCCGCATTGACCCCGTTCGGCAGGTTGTTGAGCGGATTAGTGCTGCGGGAGACGGAAAACGATTGCTGGGCCGTGGGATCGTTGATCGCGGCCAATTTCTGAGTGATGTCCGTGTTTCCGACGGCGGCAGCCACCTGTTGGTTGCCCGGGGCGGGACCAACGGCAGCCTGGGCCAGCACCGCCTGATTGAGGCCGGCCATTCCTTGGATTGCATTGGCCACCTGAGCGTCGGCAATCGCCTCGTGCCGGCGACCCTCCTTCAGCGAGAACTCGACCATCGAATCGGTATCTCCGAGCGGAATTTGCTTCCGCATCAGCGTGGCATTCTTCGCGCCGAAGTGGGTATAAACTTCGACCGTCACTTTCCCGGCCGTCGGCTTGCCCCAAACTCGCCGCAGAAGCATGCGATATTTGCCGGGGAAACCTTGCGTGACAACGTATTCCTCGGACGTCCCTTCATCGGTGATCGAATCGCGATGCGAGCTCGATGTCAGAAGGATGCCGCCGGAGCTGGTGTGCGGATTGCGCAGCGAGCAGACCGTGCCGGCCGGCTCTTCGACGGCGAGATCCACTTCCGCATCGCCGTTCCATGTCACTCGCACAAGGCAGTCGCGAATGATCGCCTCGTTGAGCGCGGCCGCGAAGCGGGTGGCTTGTTCCGTGCGTTTCTGATTGCGAAGCTCCTTGAGTGTAACAATCGCGGTGCGCCGGGCGAGGTTGACGACGTCGGCCTTGTCGGCCGGCCAAGCCTGGCCCAAGACGCCCACGCAAGCCCATTGAATGCCGCCGACATCGCCGAGCCGAATCGCCACTTCCAAACCGTGCATGTAGGGTTCGAATCGCGTCGGATCAATCGCGGCCACCTGCCGATAGAGCTTCAGCGCTCGCGTGTCGAATCCCATGCGGCTCATGTACGTGGCGATATACAGGACGTCCTCATTGGTGCGGGCCATCGCCACGGCCGACATTAGCGCCCGCTCGATTTCCGCACGCGGTTGATTGTCGGCTTGCATTGCCAAGGCGAGCACCTCATACATCCATGGCTGCCCCCAACCGTTGCGCAGGGCCCCGCGCACCAACGAAGCCACTTCGGCGAACTTCTGCTGGTTCATAAGCTGCCGAGCGGTCTCGCGCACGGCGGCTCCTTGATCGCGCAATTGGGCCGCGGCCTTCTGGCGGGTCGCCAGATCTTTGCTGTCGAGTTCCGGAACCGGCAAGCGAGCAAAATAACTATTCCAAGCCGCTTCGACATCCTTATCCGCGGGAGGATCGATCCTGGCCGCCTTGGCCGGTGCTGCGGGAACGGCTGTTCTGGGAACGGCTGCTGCGGGAACGGCTGCTCTGGGAACGGCTGCCGTGGCTGCAACGTTCGGAACCGCTGCACCGTTGTCGGGCACGTCGAAGGCGCCGCCGAGGCCGCCGCCGAAGCCGCCGGCACCCATGCCGCCGCCGTTGCCGAATCCGCCCATGCCCATACCGCCGCCGCCCATACCCATGCCCATCCCGCTGTTGATTCCACCGTTGCCGCCCAAGCCGCCGCCGGTTTGGAACGGATTGATGCCGGCATTGTTGTTGATCGGCAACACAAGGTCGGCCACGGGGTAGACTTTCGTCACGGTCTTGGTTTTGGCGACGTCGGCCGTCGTGATCAGCAGCACTTCGTGGTCGATGATGTAGGCCAAATCCTTTTCCGCCAGCAATAGCCGCAGCGCGGAACGAAGCGAGATTCCCTTGAGGCTCTTGGTGAAGGTCGTGTCGGGCGTAACGCCGGCATCATTCAACGCCTTGGCATCGAGCACGATATTGATCCCGTGCCGGCTGGAGAGCGAGTCGATAACGTCTTTGAGCGGAGTGTCGACAAAATCCATTTCTGTCGGCTCGTCGAGGGCCTTGAGAATCTTGGCCTCGGCGCTGCCCGGCTCTTTCAAGTCGACACTACGATATTTTTCGCGGGCCTTGGTCAGCTCGCGCCAAACATCGGCCGGCGGATAAACGATCGGCTGATCGTCGGGAAACGCGATCGCCGACTGATCGACCAGATGCAATGTCGCCAGATATTCCTTCTCTTGCGTCTGGCGGTTGATCGTGTTGAGCGCGACGTAGGCCAAATAAAGCGAGTTGTCGTGCGTCGAGGCGGCGATCGTGTTGTCGGGGTTGTCGGCCGGAGCAGTGCGGGCGATTTCGGCCGCGGCATCGTCTTGCGCCTCGGCATATCGGCCCTCGGCAAGCAAGGCGTTCATCCGCTCGACGAGTTGCTTGAGTTTCTCTTGCCGGCGGCTGATCGCATCCTGCAGATTCATGTTTTCCTTGGCCGCCGCCTCGGCTCGCAATGCGGTCGCTTGCTGAGTTTGATTGATTTCCTGCCGATTGGCGGCTTGCAACAGCACGGCTTGAATGCGATCGACCAGTTGAGCTCGGGTGTCGGCCGGCAATTCCGGCGCGGTTTGTACGCGATCGAGCACCAATCGGAGTTCCTGGAGAACGCTGCCCGGATCGGTGGCCACCCGTGCCCGCGAAGTGTCCAATTCATGATTGACTTCCACCACCGTTTGCTGGATTTGCAGCTTGGTGGCCGCTTCGAAGTTTTGCAACAAATTGCCTTGATCGCTGCCCGGCGCGGGGCCTTGGCCGGCGTTGGGGCCAATCAAGTGCAGATCGCCCGCGGCGGGAGGCGGTTCGGGAGACGGCGGATTGCCTAATGTCTCGCCGCTTTGCATCGCCACTTGCCGCACATGGCCATCAAGCTGATCCCGCACGGCAAGCGCGCGAGCGTTGTTCGGATCGCGGCGAAGCGCTTCGGCGATCACTTGCCGGGCCGGTTCCTTATTGCCCGTGGCGGCAATCTGCGATCCGAGCCGGGCCAAATCCTGGGCGCCCAAGTGAATCAAACGCCGCGATTCCCACAAACCCTGGCTTCCCAAGGTCGGCAAGCGCTGACCGCCATCGGCCTGGGCGCCATCGACCAATTCAGCGATATAAGAATTGTCGGCGTCCGAAGCTTTTGGATCGACGGTCCAAGCGAAGTCGACCGTCTTGCCATTGGCGGTTTCGCCGGCCAGTTTGATCTGCTCACCCGGCGTGGCCGCGGCGAGCTTGCCGAGCACGATCGTATCGCGATCGGTTCGCAGCGGCGGGGTGTGCTTGGGAAAAATTTCGGCAATCGATTTCGGGAGCATCGTGCTGGTGGGCCAAACGACGGGCGCTTCAACCCAGCGCATCAGATATTGCCCCGCTTCTTTGCCCGTCATCTGGTCGGCATCGACCAGCAAATTGCCGCCGGTTTGGTTGGCCAGCGCCGCGAGCAACGCCGCGTCTAGCTGCCGCCCAACCGCATAGCTAATCATCGACACATGCGAAGCCATGAGTTGCTCGACGATCTTCGGATATTCGCTGACGGTGCGATTGGCCGCACTGCTGCCATCGCCGAAATAGACGATTGAACGTTCGGCCGTCGATTTGCCGGCGAAGCTCGCGGCGGCCTTAGTGAGGGCAAGGCCCATGTCGGTCGCGCCGAGCGGCACGCGTCGCCGCAATTGCGCCAACGCCGCATCCATCTCAGGGCCGTTTGCCGCGACAAAACCCTTGGTCAACGGAATCGGATTGAGATCGACGGCAAACAATTGCACGCGATCGTTCGGTCCGGCCGAGTGGAGCAAAGTGTCCAGTGCATCAAGGGCCTTGTCGCGATACACGCCGGCTTGCCCGGCCGATGTGTCGAACAAGATGACCATTTCGCGAGTGTCGGATGGAGCCGCAGTCACCGGCGGCAGACTCAGCGCGAAGTAGGTCGTGCCGCTCGGCGCTTTGTAGGTGTCGCAACGGGTTGCCTCGGCTTCCGTTGGACTGGTGGTCGCGGTCGCACCGGCCACAACTGCCGGATTGGCCGCGAATGCGGCGCTCGCCGACAGACACGCCATCCCGGCTATCGCAGGCAAACCTACGGCGGGGACGGCCAACATCGCCAACGTCCAGAATGAATTCTTGGACTTGCACATGACTGCACGCTCCTATCTAGGGCGAACGACAACGTGGTAGCGCGACGTGTTCCGCAGGCGCCGCGCTCTCAACGAAGATGAGTTAGTGACTAGGGCCAAACCGTTGTGAATCGTGCGATCAACGAGCCGCCGGGGACTGTTCCCATTTTGCGGAGTGTTCGGAGCAAAACGGGGACCGTCCCCCTTCTCGCCACGCCAAACTCGATCAACCAATAGCGGGCACAATCAAATCTGCCGGTGAACACCGCCGATCGGCGGACGAGCGGCAAATCGCGAGCCGTCTGCCGATAGGAATTAGTTTATTCCCAACGCAAGCGTTATGCTACAAAAATCTAAAGATTTCACGCCGGCGAGCGGTCAAATCAGTCAAACCCGCGGCGGCAGGGCAGCTCCGGCCGACGGCGCTGGCCAGGTTGCAGACGGGCAAACGGGACCACCGAAAGGCATGGGCCGAATTGTAGCTAGAAGGCGAGATTCTGTCGTCGGAAGCTCGTTGGAATCCGCCCCCTTGATGCCGCGATCGATTTCCAGACCGGGGGGTAGCGGGTTTGGGGGCCAGCTCGCCAGCGTCGAGCGGCGAAAACCGATCTCTGGCCCCTCAAAAAACCGCCCTTGACCGGTCGCAGGGATTTCCATATTCTCCCGCCACGAATTGCGTCATGGAGCAGGGCAAACCGCTTCCGGCGCAGATGCGAAACACGAGCGTCCACACGGTGGATGGGCCTGCATGGGGAACTGCTTCAGGCGGTTCCTGCGGCCCGCCGAAGCACTGTCGGCGGCAAGGATGCGTGCCGCAGGCTTCGAATATTAGAGGCAGGGGGCAAAAGCAGCACGGGGAGCCACGGGAACAGAGAAGCGACTCGGCAGGGTGCGATTTCCTGCCGCTCGACATTCTTCCTTCCGCTCGCCGCATGAGATCAGTTCCAAAGACCTTTTCTTGAGGGCGACCGGCAAGCTTCGCGGACCGAACGCAATCGATGGTTCGCGCGACAATTCAACGAGCGTCCAATCGCTCCCGGAAACGGATGGTGTCCTTTGCCCCCCTGGGACCCGGCCTTTCCGGGGGCCTTTTTTTGCGCTCTCGGGGCTCATTATCCTTCTTGATCGTGGATGATTTCTCTTCCGATGCGCCTGTGAATCGCGAGTTGACCACTAATGCTGCGGGTTCGCTATGCGGCAGCGTGTCATCACGCGCGGCTTCGCCGCCTGGCAACAGCGATGATCCTTCAGCGATGATCCTTCAGCGACGATCTTTCAGCGGCGAAAAGATGTCGGCCAGCGGCACGCGAATGAAGCGTGGGCGGTAGATGCTCGCGTCGCCGACCATGGCTGCGAAATCCGTCGAGTTCACCAGATAGGTGATCAGCAAAGCGTCGCGGCCCGACAAGCAAAAGTGCCCCTTGGCTGCATATTCGAAATACACGCGGTTGCGCTCCAACTCGGGCACCGAATAAACCGCCTTCCGTTCGCTCCACGGTCCTTCCGGCCGATCGGCCGTGCGCGCGAAGATCTTTCGGCCCAAGGGCGATTCGCTATACACCATGATCCAAGCTGGTCGCTGGCCGGGCGAAGATTCTTTTCCGCTGGGCAATCGCTCGACCGACAGCTCCGGGGCAACGCCTTCGGCCACGGGTGCCGCGTCGGCTGCGGCGGCCGACCATTTTCCGCCGCCGGCGTAGAATTGCCACGCGTCGAACTGCGAGGGCGCATCGATTTTCGCGCGGGCCAAAAGCAATTGCCGATTGAGTGGCGAATCGATCCGCACGCCGTAGATATAGAACCATCCGCCGCTCGCGCTTTCACCGTTCGGTTGGTTGAGGCACGCCGCCACGCCCCAGCTTATTTCCCGCTTACGGAGCTTTTGGTTTGCGGCAGCCTGCCCCTCGTCGGCCGCGACGGCGAAGGGAATATCGAATTGCCGCACTTGCCATTTCTCGACCGGGTCGGCAATGTTGTCGACCGTCGCCATCGTGCTGCCGAGGCTTTTGAATCCCCAGATTCCGCCCTTGCCTTCCTGTTTGCCGATGTGAAACAGAAAGATCACGAGCCGCGGCCGACCTCCCGGCCCGGGCACGACGCATCCGCCGCCGGCGGGCCAGTACCAGCCATTTGGTTTTTTCTTGTCTGCGGGCGGAGCGATCCAAGCCTTGAGATCTTTCATCCCGCCTTGCCAGTAGAAGCGGATATCGGCTTTCGCTCCCGGCTGCTCGGCTTGGATCGCGATCGCATTGTTGACCATCCGCGACCCGCTGGCATGCCGGCCGTGGGCAACAGTTCCGATCCAGCTATCGCCGAATAGCCATAGCACCCGGCCGTCGCCTAGATCGACGGTGCCGGCGACATCGCCGCCGGTCCAGCCGCTGGCGCGCGTGAATGCCGCATCCCAAGCGGCATCGGGCGTCGCCGGAAACCGATTGTCGTCGGCCGCCAACGAGGCGGTAGCGACCGAGATTGCCAGCGCTGTTGCCAACAGCATGATGATGCGATTCGGGCTCAACGTGCGAATCTCGGGGCGTCTCGTTATCCGTTAGCTTCCAAGCCGGATTATAGCATCGCCCACGCCGCGCGATTCGCGGCTAGCCGCACCGAGCCGCCTGGCGATCGGGGGGCGTTTGACCTTGACCGGGCCGGGGCTTTGCGGTTGAATTCGCCCCCTTGAAATGGCAGTCGCATGCCGCTGGCAAACCATCGCTGCCGGCGCTGGCGAAGCGATCGGTGGAATAAACGGCTTTACCGCTCCTTGGAGGCATCCGAATGGCGACGATCAATGCCCAAAGCGTCCGCACCTACGTTCTCGAGCATCTGTTGGAATCGCTCGAGCGAACGCCATCGCACGACGAGCCGTTTTCGCATTTCTACGTGGAAAACGTGTTTCCCGACGATGTCTACGTCCAGATGATGGACGACTTTCCGGCCCCCGATCGCTACAAACCGCTCGATGCCAGCAAATATCACAACGACAAGGGGATCAGCACCCGCGACGTGTTTTCGTTCACGCCGGAAAATCTGGCCGACTTGCCGCTGCACAAGCGCGAACTGTGGAGCGCCGTCGCCGACGCCATGCACGCCCCCGAAGTGAAGCAGGTCGTGTTCCGCAAGCTGGCCACCGATCTCTCGGCCCGCTTTGGCATGCCCAAGAACGAAGTGGAAAACATCACGTCGTACAGCAAACCGTCGCTGTTCCGCGATCTCGACGGTTATGAAATCGCCCCGCATCCGGATGGCCGGGCAAAAATCGTCACGATGCAACTCTACTTGCCGCGCGACCGCAGCCAACTGGAGCTCGGCACGGCCCTCTATCGCCGCCGCTTCCATTCGCCGGCCGGTGTGTATTCCTGGCACGGCCGATTCGAGAAGGTGAAGCAATTCGTGTTCGCCCCGAACACCGGCTACGCGTTCGCCGTGTCGAATTCATGGAGCAAGAAAAGCTGGCACGGCCGCGAATCTCTCCCCGCCGGCTGCGGCGCCCGCAACACGCTGTTGAATATCTTCTTCGCGAGCAATGACCGCACGTACTAGCGAAGCGGGGGCCAGAGGCCATAGGTCAGAGGTCGGGGGGGCCACGGGCCAGCATACGCGGCGGATGATCGGTGCGGCGCGGCCGCTCGCTTGTGGTTTCGCGCGTCGTGCTTCCGGCTGCCGTGCTTGCCACCCACTGTGCCGGTCCTCGCGTAAGCGGCGCAGCCTGCTAGGGAGAAACATCGCTTCGGACGACCACCGCGTCGTTGATGTGGCAGCCGGCGGCGGCTTTGCCTTCGTCGTTGGTGAAGATATCGTCGGTCGAGCCAATCAGCCGGCACGATTTCAAGAACACGACCTGCCCGTCTTCCAAGAGCACATTGTGGCCGTTGCCGGCGTGGTTCGGGCTGGAAGCACAATCTTCCGACGGCATATCAGCCACGAGGGCGAACGAATCGCGATAGAGATTTCGCGTCGGCCGATAGACGCCCGATTCCCGATAGCCGAGCGCGTAGCCATAGCTGCCGCCCATTTGGCGGCGGAGTTGAACCATTTCGTCGGGGGTGGCCGCCTCAAGCTCCGCGAGTGTCGGAATCCGCAGCGACGGATCGTCGGCAATCGCCGACGCCGGGCAGACGAAAACGCGGGGATCGGTTACGTAGCCGGCTCCTAAAAGCGTGGGAGCATAAATCCCGCCGGCCGCGAGTGTCCCGCTTTCGGCCACGCGCGGGAAAAAGCCATTTTGATGTTCGCTGTATTGAGTCAATGCCACGCCGATCTCACGCTGATTGTTGGCGCACGCGGTGATGCGGGCCTTCGAGAGACTGGCGTTAACCATCGGCAAAACCAATGTCGCCAGCGCCAAGCATACGGATAAAGCCACGGCGAAATCAACGAAACGCCAGGCCGCGGCACCCGATGCAAGCGGCTCGCGGGCACCATTGCTTCGGCGTGCGACGCTGCGGCGGGAAGCCCGCCCGCGCCAACTCGGGCCGCTTGCCAATTCAACGCGCGGCGATTCCGCGCTCTCGATGAGGTCGCGTTGCTGAGCGATGAACTGCAAGGTCCGATCGGCCAGGCCCGGCGATGGGCTGTCCCACTCGGCGGTTTCGAAATCGGCGGAGATGGGATCGGGGATGTGTTGCGGATCATCAAGATCGGTGCAGCCGAAATCGGCGTTTTGAATCTCTTCCAACTGGCGGCGAACGCGGCGCAGCTCATTTCGCAGCGAAGGATCCTGCCCCAGCGCTTGCTCGACGGCGTGCCGCTCGTCGGGCTCCAGAGCGCCGGCGAGATAGCCCAATAGATCGGGTTGGTTCGGATCGATCATTTTCGAGAACCGCCTCCACCGCCACATCGCAAATCTCCGGCCGACGCGACCCGATTCACATGGCATGTCTTTCACGCCGCCAGCCTCGCGAACGCTTCGGGCTCGTGGTTCGCCGTTGCGGTCAAGTTTCGTCCCGCGAATGCTCTTGCGATTCCGTAAGTTTTTCCACGGCGGCGTGCAACCGGCTTTTGACCGTCCCGACGGGAATGCCCAACGTCTCGGCCGCCTCCCGATATTTCAGCCCTTGGTAGCAAACCAGCAGCACGACTTTTCGCAGCGCCTCGGGCAACCGCCGAACGGCTCCACGGGTCCATTGCCGCTGCTCCTGGTGGAGCAAATTGCTATCCGCATCCGGCTCTCGGCTCACGAGCGCATCGGCCAGCGAGCCGGTTTCGCCGCCATCGGCCAGGTTTCCCCGCCGGTCGAGGCTCGGCAATCGATGCCGCCGATTGCGGCGCTGGGCATCGATGGCTTGGTTCGTGGCAACGGTATAAAGCCAGGGCCGGAATTTTCGCCCTTCCTCAAACTGGCCGCACTTCAAATGAACTTGGAGAAACGTGGCCTGAAAGGCGTCTTCGGCCATCGCGGCATCGGTCAAATAACGCCGCAAATAGCTATACAACTCTCGCTCGTAGCGATGCACCAACTCCTCAAAGGCCGCCGAATCGCCCGCCGTCCGATAGACCAGCAGCAATTGCTCATCGCTCCTGGCCGATCGGGCCAGAGATGCAATTGCCACGCGATCGGGTTCGGAGGCAAGGCTCATAAGCAATACGTAATGGCCAGGAACGCGGTTCGGCCGGCGAAGCGAATCCGGGGGCCGCAAACCCATTATACAGGCCACAGGCTTAAGGCTACAGACTGCCGGTACGCGCAAGCGGACGCCGGCGTTCTTCCTGTGGCCTCAAGCCTTCAGCCTTCCCGCTGTTTGACACTTCCATCGACGCGGATTTAGAATCGGCCCGGAATTTCACCTAAGGCTCGGCCGAAAAATAACTTCTCCACAGCCCCCCTGCGGGAGAGGGGCAGGGTGAACGGTTCGAAAAGCGGTTATTTTTCGGCCGAGCCTTAGTGCCTTACAGCCTACACGCCGACGGCGCCGGTCCGCTTGCGCGCACCTGTAGCCTCAAGCCTGTAGCCTTTTCTTCAGGGGGATTTGCAATGGCAGAGCAGCCGGGCGGAAGCGTCGATTCCGTGATGCAAGAAGGACGGCTTTTTCCGCCGTCGGCCGAATTCGCCGCCAAGGCCCATATCGGTTCCTTGGCCAACTACGAACGCATGTGGGACGAGGCGGCCGCCGATATCGAAGCGTTTTGGAAACGCCAAGCCGCCGAACTCCATTGGTTCAAGCCCTTCGGCAAAGTGCTCGAATGGAACGAACCGTTCGCCAAATGGTTTGTCGGCGGGCAAACGAACGCTTCCTATAACTGCCTCGACGCCCATCTCGGCACCCCGACGCAAAACAAAGCCGCGCTGATCTGGGAAGGCGAGCCAGGCGAAGAACGCACGCTTACCTACCAACAGCTCCACCGCGAAGTATGCAAATTCGCCAACGTGCTCAAGAAGCTCGGCATCGCCGAGGGCGATGTCGTGTCAATCTATATGCCGATGGTGCCCGAACTGGCGATCGCCATGCTGGCATGCGCACGGATCGGAGCGATCCACTCCGTGATCTTCGGCGGATTCTCCAGCGAAGCGATCGCCGATCGGAACAACGACGCCCAGGCGAAACTCGTCATCACGGCCGATGCCGGCTGGCGGCGCGGGCAGCAAGTGCCCCTGAAGCGCAATGTCGACGAAGCGCTCGCGAAATCGCCGACGGTGACGAACTGCGTCGTGCTGCGGCGCACCGGCGCGCCGGTGCATATGCAAGAAGGGCGCGATCATTGGTGGCACGATCTGATGAGCGAGGCCGATCCGCATTGCGAGGCGGCCCGTCTCGATAGCGAAGCGCCCCTGTTCATCCTCTACACCAGCGGATCGACCGGCAAGCCGAAGGGAATCAAGCACACCACCGCCGGCTATAACCTGTTTGCCAAAAAAACATTTCAATGGGTGTTCGATCATCGCGATGAAGACGTGTTTTGGTGTACGGCCGATTGCGGCTGGGTGACCGGGCATAGCTACGTCGTTTACGGCCCGCTTACGGCCGGGGCGACGGTGCTGATGTATGAAGGAGCCCCGAACTGGCCCGACGAAGGGCGGTTCTGGCGGCTGATCGAAAAATATCGCGTCAGCATTTTTTACACCGCCCCGACGGCCATTCGCTCGTTCGTCAAATGGGGCGATCATTGGGTCGACGCTTGCGACTTGTCGAGCCTGCGCGTGCTCGGCACGGTCGGCGAAGGGATCAATCCGGAAGCGTGGATGTGGTATCACCGCAAGATCGGCGGGCAGCGCTGCCCGATCGTCGACACTTGGTGGCAAACCGAAACCGGCGGCATCATGATGAGCCCGCTGCCGGGAGCAATTCCCACCAAGCCCGGCAGTTGCACCAAGCCACTGCCGGGCGTGGTGCCCGCGATCGTCGATTCGGCCGGCAAACCCGTTGAGCGAGGGCACGGCGGTTGGCTTGTGATCACGAAGCCATGGCCTGGCATGCTGCGCGGCATTTGGGGCGACGATGCCCGCTACAGGGAAACCTATTGGAGCAAGGTGCCGCACATGTATCTGGCCGGCGACGCCTGCCGGCAAGATGCCGACGGCTATTACTGGATCATGGGCCGGATCGACGACGTGCTGAATGTGGCCGGGCATCGGCTGAGCACGATTGAAATCGAGAGCGCGCTGGTGAGCCATCCGGCGGTGGCCGAGGCCGCGGCAGTGGGCCGGCCGCACGAGGTGAAGGGCGAGGCCGTGGCGGTGTTTGTCGTGCTCAAGGCCGATCGTCCGAGCGAAGAACTGCGCGACGAGCTGAAGCGGCACGTGCGGAAGGAGATCGGCGCATTGGCCCAGCCCGACGACATTCGCTTCACCAACGCGTTGCCGAAAACGCGCAGCGGCAAGATCATGCGCCGCCTCTTGCGCGACATCGCCAGCGGCAAAGAAACCATCGGCGACACGACGACGCTCGAGGATTACAGCATCCTCGCAAAGCTGCGGACGGATGAGGAATAGACCGACGCACTTCGCACAAACGAAATGGTTGGCTGGGTACGCGCGGCGAGTGTATTCACGAGGGGACGCAAGATGGCGGATGGTAATACTTACACGTGCTATCGGGGCAAAACATACGACCTGACGACTCTCCAGCCGGACGAGCGCCAAGTCGTCGCAAGGCTGCGAGATTTTGCCGCAAGCGGTGCCACTTGGATCGACTACCACAACTTTACATGCCGGAGGTCGCCAAGTTCGGCTAGAGCCGTGGGATGACACGCCGCGAAACCACAAAAACCGCTGCCTGGCGAATTGCACAAGACATAGGTGGTCGAACGATGGTGGCGACCGGGATGGCCCAATGGGACGAAGAACCGGGGAGAATGAGACGGCTCATCGAAGCGAGATATGGGACGATCGAAGCATTCTGCGAAGCGTACAACATGGATGAGGAATCGATCGGACGATTATTGTCGCCGGAATAAGGACGTGCGCTGCCCGCCGGGGTCCGCAGACCCAACCAACGCGATGCAAGCTCCGGCTCATTTCCCCGATGCGCGCGAGTTTGCGAACACGAGCTGGAGCGATTTCCACCGTTCTAGCTCATCGGCAGACGCGCCGTTGGGTGGGTTATCGACCGCGTACGAAACGAATTCGGCGGCACGCGCCGCCACCGGCGTGACAATTCTGTTTAACGGCCACGGCCGGCTCGTCGGCGTGTGACGAAGCCTCCAGTACGTGAGATGGGCGATGTCCTTGTCGAGGCGATCTCGGTCGTCCTGCGACACGTCAACATGACGTGGCTCGAACCCGAAGTCGAAACAATAAACGTCTCGCTCCCTGCGGCGGGCGCCGCGCTCATGCTCGAAAAAATCCAATAGCAGCCGAGCGTGCAACTGCATCGCCAAGTATACCGATTCCTTAATGTGAGGATCATCTTGGTCGTGCTTTGGCACGACGCATGCCTGCTAAATCTCGTACCGAACGTGGTACATGATCGTTGCAACGTCATCGGTGGACGGCGAGAACAACGTTGCCGTCTTGATCGTCTGGGCCGCTTGTGCCCTCTCGCCCATCGTCCTGCCCTCCTAATCTTGGCGTACGCGCGCGTCGCCCAATCGATAACCATACCGAAGCAATCGCCTGAATGGACACCAATGAGGAACAGTCGGTTCGCGGTAGCGCGTCGCGGCATGCGCACTAGACCAGCTTTGTCGAAACGGATCGTCAGCAAAAGGCGCAGGGCGCGACGGCGATAACCCGACGAGCACAGTCGACGGAATAGCAATTCGCCAGCGGTGCGTTGATCGGGGTTCGTGAACTACCAATCGGCGCTGCGTGTCGCGGAGCCAGCGATTCACTCCGGATAGAGCTTCGTCGACAAATAGCGTTCGCCCAAGTCGGGCAGCACGACGACGATCAGTTTGCCGCGGTTTTCGTGGCGCTTGGCCACTTCGATCGCGGCCCATGCCGCGGCGCCGCTGCTGATGCCGCACATCAGGCCTTCGAGCTTCGCCAGCTTGCGGGTCGTTTCCGCCGCGTCTTCATCCTGCACCAAGACGACATCATCAATGATGCCGACGTTCAGCACATCGGGAATGAAGCCGGCCCCGAGACCTTGAATCGTGTGCCGCCCCGGCTTCAGCGGCTCGCCGCGGCGCTTCTGCGAAATCACCGGGCTGTTGGCCGGCTCGACGGCGATCATCTTCACGCCCGGCTTGCGCTTCTTGAGCACTTCGCCGCAGCCCGTGATCGTTCCCCCCGTGCCCACGCCGCTGACGACGATATCGACTTGCCCTTCCGTATCGCGCCAGATTTCCTCGGCCGTCGTCTTGCGATGAATTTCCGGATTGGCCGGGTTCTTGAACTGCTGCGGCTGGAAATAATTCTTGTTCGCCGCACACAGTTCGTCGGCCTTGCGGATCGCTCCGGGCATTCCTTCGGCGGCCGGAGTGAGAATCAATTCCGCCCCCAGCGCCTTGAGCATCCGCCGGCGCTCGAGGCTCATGCTCTCGGGCATGGTGACCATCAGCTTGTAGCCGCGGGCGGCGCACACGAATGCCAAGCCGATGCCGGTGTTGCCGCTGGTGGGCTCGATGACGATCGTATCGCCGTTGATCTTGCCGTCGCGCTCGGCCGCGTCGATCATCGCCACGCCGATTCGATCCTTGACGCTCCACATCGGGTTGGCGCTTTCGACTTTGGCCACCACGGTCGCCACGCACCCTTCGGTCACGCGCCGCAATCGAACGAGCGGCGTATTGCCCATGCACTGCGTATTGTCGTCGTGAATTCCGACTGGGGAAGCGGTTTCAGTGGCCATGATGTGGGATTTCCTCGATAACGGGTGGGGCGAGACAGATCAAGCAGACCTGTGAATTCGCCGAATTATAAGCCGCTTTCGGAGAAAGGGTCAACCGCGAGGGACGAAGTCGGGCGGACCGCGAGGACACGCGCGAAACCGCAAGCGAGTTGCGAGCCGCTGCATTTGCGTTTGCGTTCGATGATTTCAGAGTCAGCCGTCGCATTTGTGAGTTTTTCCATCTGCGAAAGGGCAACGGGTATTCGGCCGAGGTCGAAGGCTTATAATGGCGGGCGCCGTAGTTGAGCCGATCGAGCCAAGCACGACTTTGAAACAAGGAGCCCGTCATGAGCGATTGGATCATCAAACTCTTGGGCGACGAAGGGGCGAACCTGTTGGAACATCGCTGCCGCACCGTCGCCAAAGAACAGCTCGTGCTGCCGGGGCCGGATTTCGTCGATCGCGTGTTCGTCGGTAGCGATCGGAACGCCCGCGTCGTGGGGAATTTCGCCTGGATCCATCGCCACGGCCGCCTCGCCGGAACGGGATACGTGTCGATCCTGCCGGTCGATCAAGGCATCGAGCATTCGGCGGGAGCGTCATTCGCGCCGAATCCGGAATATTTCGATCCGGAGAATATCGTGCGGCTGGCAATCGAAGGGGGCTGCAACGCCGTGGCATCGACGTTCGGAGTGTTGGGGATCTGCGCCCGCAAGTTTGCCCACAAGATTCCGTTTATCGTCAAAATCAACCACAACGAACTGCTGACCTATCCAAACAAGTTCGAGCAGATCATGTTCGGCGAGGTGGACCGAGCATTCGACATGGGCGCGGCCGCGGTGGGCGCGACGATCTATTTCGGCTCGGAAGATGCCGATCGCCAGATCGTCGAAGTGGCCCAGGCATTCACCCGCGCCCACGAACTGGGCATGGCCACGATTCTGTGGTGCTATTTGCGCAATAAGGCGTTCAAGAAAGACAAGGATTATCATCTCTCCGCCGATCTGACCGGGCAGGCCAACCACCTCGGCTGCACGATCCAGGCCGACATCATCAAGCAAAAACTGCCGGAGAACAACGGCGGCTATCTGGCCTTGAATGCCGGCGGCGTGAGCTATGGAAAATACGACGAACGCATGTATTCGCAACTATCGTCCGACAACCCCATCGATCTGACGCGCTATCAGGTCTTGAATTGCTATATGGGCCGGTGCGGGCTGATCAATTCGGGTGGGGCCTCGGGCAAACACGATCTGGCCGAAGCCGTACGCACGGCAGTGATCAACAAGCGCGCGGGGGGCACCGGCCTGATCAGCGGCCGAAAGGCCTTTCAACGGCCGATGAAGGATGGCGTCGAGCTATTGAACAAGGTTCAAGACGTTTATCTCGATTCAAGCGTTTCGGTCGCTTGAGCCGATCATGCTGAAAACTCGGCCAAAGAACGGCTTTCTTGGCCGAAAAAATCGGCTTTTACCCGGTTGCGAGTGGGTTGTCGCAAAGCTACGATAGGGTGGCTTTCGTTGCTGGCAGCGCCCGCCGGCAGCGAACGGGCAGAATCGCCGGCAATTCAGTCGGCTTCTCCGCCAGATTTAAAAATGCCATCGCGACTATGTTTTGCGCCGACAGTCGGAATGGTTCCGGTCTGGAGGCGGTATCCCACCCTTTATTGGAAGGACCTATCATGAAGCGCCTGCTTGCGTTCGTCGTCATTGCGTCGCTGGGTGTTGTCACCGTCGGTTGCGACAGTGGCAAGACCGAAAAGAAGGCTGAGACCAGCACCTCGACCTCCGGCCCGAACGGCACTGCCGAGCACAAGACCACCACCGAAACCACCGTCAAGCCGGAAAACAACGGTGGATCGACCAAGGAAACGACGACCAAGGAAACCACCAAGACGCCGGGCGACAAGACCGAAACGACCACCCCTTCGACCAACAAGTAAGCTCCGCTTCCGGTCGGTTGCAAACCGATCGCACGGGTCACGTAGCGAAACCAGAAGGCCGCCCGGCAACGGGCGGCCTTTTTTTGTACGGCCACGGCCTGAAAGGCCGATTCTGTCGGCCCAGGCCGAAGCCGCGCAAACGGCGGAGGCCTGGGTCGCTGAACGGTTCGATGCGGCGACCCTGTAAGGACCGCTCAACGGGCGACGCGGATTGTGAACGGCCCGTCAGAGCCGGGTAACATGTTGCATCCCGTTCCCAGGGCTGCGCCGCTCGCGCGGCTCCGCCCTGGGCTGGCGGTCTTATCTCCGGACGGCGGAGGAGAAAATTGCCGCAGAGGGAATTGTCGCTGGGTTGCCGGTGGGCTCGAGCAACAGAACTGGGTAGCCGGTTTCGCCGTTCCAAATGTGCAAGATGCCGTCGTGGCCGCCGCCGAGGATCAGCTTGCCGTCGCTGGTGGCGGCGGCGGCGTGCATGAACGAGGCGCCCTCCTTGAATGCCCGCACATCGCGGTCGCTCGAGGTGCGGTGGATTCGCACGGTGTGGTCGCCCGAGCTGGTGAGGATATGGTCGGTGTTGCCAATGAAAGAGATCGAGGTGATTTCGCCTTTGTAGTCGCCGAGCAGATAGCTGTCGCCGCGCATCGTTCGCACCGCGGCGCCGGTGTCGAAATTCCAGACCTTGACGGCGCGATCGGCCCCGGCGGTGGCCAGCAGATGGCCCGCGGGATGCCAGGCGACGGCCAACACGTGGCTCGAATGCCCCTCGAACGTGCGCACAAGCGAGCCGTCGGCAACGCGGAAAACGCGCAGCAATCGATCGGCGGCGGCGACGGCCAGATATTGCCCGTCGGGCGAAAACCGCACGCCGAAAATCGTGTCGCGGGCCGCCGCAGGAATTTCGCGCATCAGCTTGCCATCGGCAACGTTCCAGAGCTTCAACTGTCCGGAACGGGCAGCGAGCCCGCCGCCGGTAGCCAGCAGTTTGCCGTCGGGACTGAAATCGAGCGACAACACCCGATCGACCAACTGCGACGGATCGTCTTCGCTGCCGATCGTGCGCTCGAGCCGCCAGTTGCCGGGCATGCGCCACACGCGCAGTTTTTGATTCGACGGCGAGCCGGTTTTATGTTCGCCTGCGGCGGAGATTGTCCTGAGCGTCGCTACGGCAGCCGGCGCTGCAGTCAGATTGCCATCGGCGGCAAATACCAGCGCGCCTATTCCATCGCTTTGCGAGCCCAAAATCTCGATCACCATACCGTTCGACGCGTCGCACAGCCGGATCGCGCCGTCGTCGCCGGCGATGGCGACGAAGCGGCGATCGGGCGAAAATGCGGCGGCTCGCAGCGGTCGTTGGCTCTTTGCCGCTTCGACGAGCTTGTTGCGGTCTGCCTGTCGTTGCTTTGCGGTCGACTCGGCTTGAGAAACGGCTTGTTGGGCGAGGGGCACCGCCGCTTTGGCCCGATCGGCGACGGTGGTGGCGGTGGCGATGAAACTGATTCTGCCTTGCAGCGTGTTTTTGGCTTCTTGGAGTTCGCGCTCGGGCTGCTTGGCTCGATCGGCCGCATCGCCAGCGGCCTGTTTTGTCCGTTCTTTGTTCTGCTCGGCGTCGCGGAATGCAGCCGTGCTCGGCGCGAGCGCCGCGTCGGCGGTACGCTTCGCGGCCTCGGCATCGGCGAGCGATTTCTCGGCCGTTTGCCGGGCGGCGGCGAGATCTTTGTTGTTCTTGTCTTTGTCGGCGGCTTGCCGGGCCTGTTCGAGCGCCTTTCGCAACGGCTCGATTTTCTGGCCGGCCTGCTCGGCGGCGGTTCGAGCCGCGGTCATTTTGTCGCTGGCGGTTTTGAACTCGGCGGCAGTTTCCGTGGCCTTGGCTTCCGCGGCAGCGCGGGCGGCGATGGCCTTTTCAGCCGGCGCGGTCTTGTCGACAACCGCTTTTTCGTCGGCCGTTTTCGCTTTCTTTGCCTCCTCGAGAGCCGTCGTTTCGCGCTTGACTGTTTCCTCGGCCTCACGCAACTCTTCCTTGCGATATTCGATCGAGGCTTGGGCGTAGTTCCAAGCGCCGTCGGCCCGAGCGATCGCCCGCGACACAAGCGGGCTTTCTTTCATGTCGGCGATCAATTTGCCATCGTCGGCGTCCCAGAGCCGTGCGTTGCCATTCGCGGCGGTCGAGAGAATCCGTCGGCCATCGGCGCTGGCTGCGACCGCGGTTGCCGGGGCGCCTTGATCGAGATCGCGGAGCGATCCACCGGTCGCGGGATCCCATATTCGCACATGCCCGTCTTCACTGGCCGAGAGCAATCGCTCGGCTTTTCCCCCAGCCAGGATCGCGAGCGCCGTGATCGGCTTCGAGTGTGCTTTCAGCTCGCGAAGCGGCGGCGGGGGCTTGTTGCCTGCGGGCGGCTTGAGAATGGTCGCCAAATCCCAAATGCGGATCACGTTGTCGGCATCGCCGCTGGCAATCCGATTACCGCTGGAAAGGAGAGCGATCGCGCGAATTTCGGCGGGCGCCGATTGCCTGGCGATCTGGTTGCCGCTGGCGACTTCCCAGATGCGGATCGTCTTATCGAGTCCGCCTGAATAGAGTCGCGTGCCGTCTTGCGAGAACACGAGCGCGGTCACCGCCGCATCGTGTTTCCCGGCCAGCGGTTTTCGAGATTGCTTGCCGGATCGATCGAGCAATTCGATCGTGCCGCTTTGCGTGCCGATCGCGAGCAGCGAACCAGCGGGGCTTGCGGCAATCGATCGCACCGAGTCCGGTGCGACGATTTCTTGATCGAGCGAGCCATGCGGCCGGCGCCAGAGTTTCACCGTGCGAAAGCCGCCGGACGCCAATACGTCGCCGTCTTTGCTAAAGGTCAGCGAGCGAATCAGGTCGTCGTGCGCGGCCGAGCGGCCGCGGGCAACGAGCGCCGGATCAACCAATTCATCGGCCAAGCGCGGGCCGTGCAGGTTGTAGATGTCGAGCTTGTCGCCCCGGCTGCATGCGGCGTAGTCGTCGTCGGCGGCGATTGCCAACGCCATGATCGGATGCGCGGCCGCCGGAGGCGCGGTGCGTTGCACCGCCCGGGCGATCGATCCCACCGAGCCTTGTGCTCCCTGATCGATCCAGGCCTTGATCAGCCCGAGCTGCTGGGGAGCGAGCGCGACGGCGGCCACTTTGTTGTCGACCGGCGGCATGATCGGCTCGCGCTCGTGCGCCGCCATTTGCAGCAGCAGGCTTTTGGCGCTTTGGCCCGGTATGACGGCGGGCCCATGATCGCCCCCTTTGCGAATGGCCTCGGGAGTTTCGAGAATCAGATCGTTTTCCGCATCCGGCGACTTGTGGCATGCCAGGCAATTCTTGGCCAGCAGCGGAAGAATTTCCGTTTCGAAATTGATCGGCTGCGTGCGCCGCAACTCGGCGACGGGAATCTTCTGCGCAGCGATGGCGGCCGGTTTGGGAGATGGCTTCGTTGCCGGTTCGGCGGCGAAAACTGCCGTGGCTTGCACCACGATGGCAGCGATCATGCCGGCAATACCGAAACGAACCCCGCGAAAACGCATTGCGATGCTCGACGTGCCCGTAACGTAGCAGGCACACTCCGTGTGCCGTCCGCCCTTGCTTGACGCCGCCGATTCTTCGAGAGCGCTGCCACTTGGCGACGGAAGATCGCAGACGATCAATTGGCTTGCGACGCGTCCCCGATGGCCAGCCGCAATAGCACCGCCGACGGCACACGGAGTGTGCCTGCTACGTTGACGCCGAATCCCGCTCACAAAATCTCCTGGATCGGAGAGCCGTAGTTGAGAATTTCGACGGGCCGATGGGCTTCGTTGCAGAACGTCTTGTGCGTGTTGATGCCGAGTTGATGGTAGACCGTGGCCAGCACGTCTTGCACGCTGATCGGGCGCACTCGAGGCGACTCGGCCAGCGCGTCGCTTTCGCCGAGAACGATTCCCTGCTTGAGGCCGCCGCCGCAAAGCACGGTCGAATAAACCATCGGCCAATGGTCGCGGCCGGCGTCTTTGTTGATCTTCGGCGTGCGGCCGAATTCGCCGCCGATGATCAAAAGCGTCGTGTCGAGCATGCCGCGGCTATCGAGATCTTCGATCAGCGTGGCGAGCGATTGATCCCAGGGCGGAAGGAGCGCGCGATGAGCGGTGAAATTGTCTTTGTGCGAATCCCAGGCCCCTTCGACGCGCACCGTGACAAACCTTGCTCCCGCTTCGACGAGCCGGCGGGCGAGCAACATGCTCTGAGCGGTCGAGCTTTGAGCGCCGTAGCGCTCGCGAAGCGCCGCCGGCTCCTTGTTCAAATCGAAGGCCTGACGAATTTCCGGGCTGCCGACCAGTTCCATCGCACGGCGGGAAAAGTTGTCCATCCCCGCAAGCGCGCCCGATGCATCGGCTTCGCGGCGAAAATCGTCGAACCGCCGGAGCATGGATTGCCGCCGGGCAAGCCGGCTGGAATCGACGCCGTCGGGCAGGGCCATATTTCGTACGCGGAACCCGCTCGATTGCGGATAGCCAAACGTTTGAAACGGATTGTATTCGACGCCCAAATAGGCGGCGTTGGAGCTGTCGATGGCCGTCATCGTGGCGATATAGGGCGGCATGCCGTTGGCCCGCGGACCGAGTTCTTTGGCCACGATGCTGCCGACGCTGGGAAACTCGTTGCCCGGGGCATTCTTGGTCGGTTTGTAGCCGGTGAGCACGGTGTGAACGCCCTGGCTGTGCTCGGTCGAATCGTGATAGACCGACCGCAAAATGGCCAGCTTGTGGCACAGCTTCGCCAGCCGCGGCATGTATTCGCCGACCTGATAGCCGGGAATACTGGTCGAAATGCCCTTGAATTCGCCGCGGTATTCGATCGGCGCGTTGGGCTTCATGTCCCATGTTTCCAGATGGCTCGGGCCACCTTGTTGGAAAAGCAGGATCACGCTGCGCTTTTCAGCGGCGGCCGAACCGGAACCGGCGGCGAGCGCTTCTTGCCGCAACAAATTCACCAGCGCGATGCCGCCGATCGCGACCGCTCCTCGCCGCATGAAGCCGCGCCGCGAGATCGACTGGGGAACGGCGCCGACATGCGGGGCAGCGATGATGGGGTTCAGAAACATGGCGAATCTCCTGGCGGAGCATGAAAGTGCGGGATGGTTATTATGCCAAAAATGGCGAGTTGCTGGGCTTACACTTCCTTGCTTGCGCTGCGGGCTAGTGCCGCGTCGGTTCAAAGATTTGGGATCGTGGGTCGGTAGTGAGGCGGCAAATCGCTTTGACCATCGCAAAATCCAGCGTTGAAGCAGCACTAGTAGCGGGGCGCCCTCGCTTACGCTTCGGGCTTGTGTCCTTGTTAGCGCTGCGGGCTCGTATTTCCTACACAAGCCCGAAGCGTTAGCGAGGAAGCGACTCCAATTGGCGGTGCGATCCGGCATTTTAGTGATCGAACAAAAACTCCTTCGAGTTGAGGAGCGTCCACAGCAAATCCTCGACGACGGGTTGCTTCTGCTTCGCACCATCGACGAGCGCCACGGCATCGTGCAATTCGTCGGCCGATGGCGGCCGGCAAACCGTCAGCAAATACAGATCCCCCACGATCTCGGCCGACGATTTCTGTTCCTTGAGCAATCGGGCCACCGTTCCTTGCGGACTGGCAATCGCCGATTCCAATTCCGGCGCGAACATCATATACAGCACTTGCGATAGGTTCGGCTTGAGGTGCGTTTCGCAAACGCAGGGCGTATCGCGCCGCGATCGGCCGAAGATGTCGAGAAAATCGTTCGGCTCCGCTTCGGTCGGCAATTGGATGGCCCGTTTCACGTCGGGAAATTCGCGAAATTTCGTCGGCACTCCCGTGGCCGTGTCGATCGCGTCCATCAGCACTTGCGGCGACAGCCGCACTGGGTAGTGCCGGGCGTAGTTTTCCTTGTCCATCGCGTTCGCCGGCGTCGGCTCCGGGCTGAGCCCATACACGGCCGACTTCATCACGTTTTTCATCAACAATTTCAGATCGAAGCCATGCCGGCGCAAATCGTCGGCCAGCGCATCCAGCAGGGCCGGGTTCGTCGGCGGATTGGTGGCGCGAAGATCGTCGACCGCCTCGACCAGACCGCGATTCATGTAGTGGGCCCAAATACGGTTGGCGATTGCCCGGGCGAAATACGGGTTTTCCTTGGCGACCATCCAATCGACGAGTTTTTGTCGCGGATCTTGGCCTTTGACAAATGCACAATCGGCGCCGCCGAACGGCTTGGGGGTCGTCGTCTTGCCGGTGCGCGGGTTGGTGACCGAGCCATCGTCTTTCAGCCCGACCGTTTTCACCGGGCCATAGCCCATCGCATCGACCTTGGCGAAATAGGCCGCAAACTGCCAGTAGTCGTTTTGCGAGATTCGCTCGAACGGATGATTGTGGCAATGGGCGCAGGCCACGCGCAGGCCGAGAAACACTTGCGCCGTGTCTTCGACCCGATTTTGCGTCGTGTTGAGTTGTCGATACCAATCCATTTGCGGATGGTTTTCGATCTTTCCGCTGACGGCGATCAACTCGCGAGCAAACTTGTCGAACGGCATGTTCTTGGCAAACGCGTCGCGCAGCCAATCTTCGAACTTACGGCTATCGGCCTTGTGGCTACCGTCGACTTGCTTGTTGCGCAAGATGTCGCCCCATTGCTGCGACCAATAGATCGCATATTCGGGCCGCTCGAGCAGGCGATCGATCAATCGGTCGCGCTTGTCGGGCGATGCGTCGGCCAGAAAGTCGCGGGTTTCCTTCGGCGTCGGCAGCGTGCCGATCGCGTCCAGATATGCCCGCCGCAGAAACACGGCGTCGGTGGCCTGCGGACTGGGCGCCAGCCCGAGCTTGCGCCATTTTTCGAGCACGAGCCCGTCGATATAGTTTTTCGGCTGGAAGGCGGCGGCAGACACGTCGGGCGGTTTGTCGGCATACGGCACCGTCATCCGCGACACGGCCACGATCCCCAGATAGCGGACCATCACCGCCGCGTCCCCCCTTTCACCGAGCGAGCGAACCAGGCCCTCGAACGAAACACTCAGATTCGCCGGCCGAAGGCTGAAATACTCGGCCAAGGCCGATGCATCGCGGGTGCTGCCGTCGCTATAGCGGGCGACGACTTTCAGTTGTAGGCTTTCGCCGGGCGCGAGGATTTTCTCCGCCGGCTCGACCGCGATCGACGCAAGCTGCGGCGCGCGATCGTCGCCCCAGGGCGTGCCGGCGGCGATCCATAGGCGAAGCTGCCGATAGGCGGCCGAATCGGCATCGAACCGCACTCCGCCACCATGCGGCACTTTGCCCGTCGGCTTCAGCAACATCAGCGATTCGTCGGGAGCGGTCCAAGAAATCCGCCGGCCGTCCCCTTCGTCGACCAGCGCGGAATAATCGGCCGGTGGATCGAAGCCGAACAGCGACAGTTTAAAACCATTCTGCCCGCTGCCGCGACCGTGGCATCCGCCGCTATTGCAGCCGTACTTGGTCAGCACCGGCACAATGTCGTTGACGAAGTTCAGATTCTGGCCCGCTGGTGCCGGCGAACCGGCAGCGACAGCGGGAGCCTGTTCAGCTTTCGGGGCCGCATGGGCCGGCTCTGTTCCGGTTGCCACCAGCCAGAGCAAGACGAGCGGGATGGCCGCGAGCGCGGCGCGAAGGCGCGGCAGCGCCCGGATTTGAAAGTAGAAGCAATTGAATCGCGCCATCGCTGGCACCGCGCCAAGGTGGGACGTGCGGGAACCAAGCCGATCAGCCATCCCGGGGCCAGGCAGGAAACGGCCCGGGCGGCCTTTTTTACACGATCCTAAATATATCGGCTCGCCGCCATAAACGCAAACCGGGGGGAAGCAGGGGTCAGGGGCCGGGGGTCAGAGGCCAGCGAGAAACGGGGCGGATACAAAGCGCCGCTCGTGCGATCGTCGGCTTCTGTTCTCTGGCCCCTGTTCTCTGGCCCCTGCTGGCCCGTCTGCCTTCAATCCTGCGACGGGTTTGGCGGGGGTGGGAGTGTGGCGGGGGGTTTGGGTGTCGGGGCGATTGGCGACGGCACTTCGTTTGGAAGCGGTTTTGCCGGCGGCTCAAGGCCTCGGGATGCGTCGGATTCGAGCGGCATATCTGGAGTCTTTGCAGCCGTCGCTTGGGCCTTGCTGGGGGGCGAGCCCTTCGGGACGATCAGCCCTTCTTTCAACTGCTCGCGCCAACGGCGAACCGGCTGGGCTCGATTGGCGGCCGTCGCTTCGGGGCGATAATCAAACGTTTTGCCCACGATCTTTTGCAAGTTGTAAAAACTCAGCACACGAAAATCGAGGCTATCGTTGTCCAAATCGTCGACCAACACCGGGGCCGCGCCGGATTGCAACTGATCTTTGTTGTAGCCCCACAGCAGCCGATACAGATCGTCGCCATCCTTGCCGCGCTGCTTTTCGAACGTCGCCCGAACCTTCCCCGCCGTCACTGGGCCGCGGGCCAAAGCGGCTTGCAGCGATTCGATCTCCACCGGCCACACGGCCCGCTGATCGGGATCGTTCAGCAGCGACGCGAAGGGGTCGAATTCATCGATCAGGGCCATCGAGCGCGCGGCGAGCGAACGGTTTTCCGCGCGGCGATGCTCGACCAGCTCTTTCAGCCCGACCGTGACCGACGTTTTGCTGTCCAATGTTTCGTTCATCACCTGCGATGCGCGGCTATCGAGCGGATTGATCGGATCGCTGACAAACCAATGGGGCAATTCACGGTCGCTGCCGGAAAAGTCGGCGCTGCTGCCGGCGAGCAGGATCCGGGCCGGCGCGGTGAGCTTTCCGCCATTCGGCAGCGACAACGGCTGGTTGGCCGGCGCGACGGCGCGCGCCGCCCCCGCCGCTCCCATTACGCCCGTCCAATCGATCTGGCCGGCGGTCGCATACAGCGCCACGGCCAGCTTGGGCAAACCGGTTTGCGGGTCGGTGCCGGGCACGAGAATATGCCGCATTTCGAGGGCCGCGGTGGCGTCGGGATCGAAGAACGTGAGCGTGCCGGCGGTGTCGCCGAGGATGAGTTTCAATCGCACGTCCGGCTTGCCGGGGGTGGACAAAATAAGCCGGCCATAATTTACGCCCACGACCGGCACTCCATCGGCATCGTAGCCGCTGAGGTCGATCATGGTTTCCGGCAAGAGTTGAATGGTCACGCCGGCGGAGAGCGTGATGGTTGGCCGAAAGGTCGGTAGCGCAAGCAACCGATCTTTGACGCCCAGCGTCATGCCGGGGCTAACGCGTTGCCATTCGGTTTGGCCCGCCGGTAGGCGCAACAATAGTTCTTGTTCGGACACCATTCGGCCGAGACGCTCGGAGAGGGGGCCGAATGTGGGGGCGGGCTTGGCATTCGCCGGATTCGCTGGAAGAGGGGCACCGCCGGGGGGTGCTGCGGTGCCGGCTATTTCATTTCGCCGTCCTGCTGGCGGTCCAGGAGGAACAGGGGGTGGACCGCCCGTCGGCCCTGGCGCGACGGCTCCTGGAACATTTCCCGTCGGCCCTGCTGCGGGGCCGACTTCGATTGGCCCGCCGACCACCGCGTTTGCCGGGGCCGGCCCGATGACCGGGCCGGGGCCGGGCGGCGGACCGGCCGGCGGCGCTTGCGAACCCGGCGGCAATGCCGCATTCGTCCCGCCATTCGTTCCCGCGATCGGTGGCGGCAACGCGGGCAATTGCCCGGTCGCGGATGGTGAGGCCGAACCCGGAGGAAGCGATCCGCTGGCGGGATTTACCGGACTGCCATTCGCGCCTGCAACCGGATTCGCCGTTGACGCTCCCGCGGGCGAAATCGGTGGAGGCAGCGGCGGCAGCGACCCATTTCCGGCCGGATTGACGGTCGAGCCTGGCGCGACATTGCCGCCCGGAACAACAGCCGGCGGGACAGTATTTCCATTAATGGCGGGCCCGCCCTTGGCCGGCAGCGCTGGGTTATTGCCGTTAACTCCGTTCTTTGAATTGTCGTTTTGCGCAACATTCGCCGGCTTAAACCAGGGCAACCATTTGAGCGTCGGATTGTTGTCCCAGCCAAACATGGCCAGAGAGATTGCGGCAAGCAAGCACACCGCCAATAGCACCGTGATCGCGATCGGCCAGAAGCGAGAGCGGCGCGACGCACGCAAATACTCGGGCACCTCCGGCCGCTGGCGAGCCGGCACGACATGCGCATCGTGCCCCCCGTCCAACGCAATTGTTCCCGCTCCAGCCGCCGCGGCCGCCGCCAATTCGGGCGGCTCGATGTCGGTTCGAGGCGGAGGGGTGGTTTCGTCGTCATCCACCCCCGCAATGCCCGTTTCCTGGCTGCGAGCGGCAAGGTCGTACATTCGCCGCCGCAAAGCCGGATCGACTTCCGCCGGTTCGCCGAGCACGAGGCTCAAAATCTGATGACAGGCTGCCACCTCCGCCAAATGCACATTCGACTCGAGGCATACCCGTTCGAAATCGGGCACCCGTTCGCCCGACAGCACATTATCTAAATACTCGGCCACCGTGTTCGGATCGAGGCCCATGCCGCGGCCGGAGACTTTCGGCGCCCCCATGCGCATTTGCCGGGTGACATCGCGAATCCGATGCAACAGGTTCGTGGCGTATTCACTCTCCTCGATCTTCTGGCCGACATCCTGGTGGTCGGCCGGCTCGAGGATGTCGTCCATATACGCCAGCATCGTTCGTAGCGTCAGTCGCATCGAAAGCTCCAAGTACGGGAAATGCGTGCTATCGGTCCGCGGCAGGCAAAAAACCGCCGCTAAAGATAATAGTGGGCGCTCGCGGGGGCATCCGTACAAGAATCCACGCCGGCACGCCCGAGCGCCTGACGTGCCCCGGACATTCGCGTTATCCCGGCGGCCATTTCATTTGGCGGCCGCCGAGCAGGTGCAAATGCAGCTGGTCGACCGTTTGGCCGCCGTCGGGACCGCAATTGACGACGACGCGATAGCCGCCGTCGAGTTGAAATTTTCGTGCCAGTTCGCGCGCCACTAGCAGCAGATGCCCCATCAACTCGCGATCGGCATCGCCGACATCCGCCAGCGAAGCGATCGGCTGCTTGGGCACGAGCAGCACATGCAGCGGCGCCTGCGGCGCGATATCGCGAAATGCCAGGCAGCAATCGTCTTCGTAAACGATCTCGGCCGGAATTTCCCGATCAATAATCCGCGCGAAGATGTTCTTACCGGGCATGCTGATCCACTCGTGAGGATTGCCGTTCCATTGCGATAATTGATCTGGGCGCCATGCCCCAGGCTTTGCATGGCCATGTTCCCGAGCGCGACGCACATGCCCACTCAAGGCAACCGCAGGGCCGTGGGCATGGCGCCTAACAACCGGCGCTCCGTTTCATTTGTCGAAAAAGTGATACTTCGGATTGTGCGGATCGAAATCGGCATCGGTCAGGCCGACGTTCAGTTTCAGGTTGAGATACGTGTAGGCTTCGTCGAGCGGCGGCTCGTCGCCAGACTTCTTGGGCCACATGTAGGCTGCGTAGCGAATCGGCACATTCAATTCGTCATCGATATAGATCTGCGCCTTGTGGAACAAGAAAGTGCGGCGCTCGATTGGATGCACGACTTCGATCAACGTACACACGCGGGTGTTGACCTTGGCATTCTTGAAAAAGTGGACTTCGATTTCGCCGAAGCCTCGGTCGCGCCGGGCGATTTCCAGCAGCCGCTGGGTGAGGGGCATCAGGCCCAGGTCGGTAATCGGATAGCGATTGTCGTGCATGGCGATTGGACCGGTCGGCGGCAGCTTGAGCATGCCGAGGCTGCGAGTCCATCCGCTGCCGTTGCGCACCAAAAGGTCGCCATCGTTGGCCCCCGCCACGTAGAGCACCTCACGACCGCGGATGTCGTCGGGCTTCAGAAAATCGAGGAATACGCTGAACGGTTGCTGGCGAATCTTGGCGGCCATGAATTGCGGCTCGCCGAGATTGCCGTCCAGGCGTTCTTGCTTGACGATCACGCACGTATAGTCTTTGACATCTTTTTGCAGATGGGCCAGCACTTTTTCCGCCATCCCGATTGCCGCGTCGAGCGGATGCCTTCCGGGAGTGGCGGTAGCGGCCGCGGTGTTCGGCGCCGCGGGCGAGGTGCTCGATACCGCCGGCGATCGCCTCGTGGCGGATGGTTGAGGTTGGCCTGCTGCCGTGCCCGGCGGAGAATTTTTCCCCCAGCCTTCGGATGGTGGCCGTCCGGCGGGTGGGTTTTGAGAACCGGGCGATCGCAGTGGATTCTCGGGGGCCGCGCTGTTCGCCCCGTTGGCGGGCTCTTGGCCAGGCGCAGCCGCCCGAACCGCAACGACCACGGCGATGGCGACTCCGGCCAAGATCGCCGCGACGATTATGAACGGAGCAAAACCGGTCGCGCCGCGCCTCGGTCGTTCGTTGCGGCGACGTTTGAGGTAGCGCGGGTCGAATCCATTCATCGCAGAGTCTCCGCCTGTAATCCGTCGATGTCAACGGCCCGATCCGCTCCGAGCGGTTGTTGCAGACCCCGCGCCCGGCCGATGGTCGGCTCGGAATGCGTCGCCTGGGTTGGCCAACTGATAGCGATGGCTAACCCCATGCCCAATTTCTATCCGGCGGGCATCGAAAAGACAACGACCGGCACGCTCGCTCGCTTTAGGGCCGTTTGGTCGTCGAACATCGAAAGCCGACGGCGCGAAGCGCATGCCTAACGCTTATCGCCAATTTGCGTTTCGCCGGGCTGCTTATCGCCGAGTTGCTTGCGCAAGCTAGCGACTTCTTCTTGAAGGGATTGGATTCGTCGCTGCGATTCGATTTCGGTGGCGTCGCGGGCCATCAACTCGGCCTGCAACTTATGAATCACTTTTTCAAAACCGCTTACTTGCAATCGCAGCATTTCGATCTGATCCACGGGCGGATGCCGTTCGACAGCGACCGGCTCAATCCCCACTTCCGCGACGCCCTGTGTATGCCGGATTGCGGCTGGATCTGGCTCCGACGCATTCTTCGGCGAGCCATGCGTTGCGACCATCGCCGGCGGGACAGGCGGAGCTGACGCTTCGTGCGAGCTCGGGCTCCGTTTGAGATCCACGGTTGCAGATGCAGTGATTGGAGCCGTGGTTATTGAAGGCGCGGTCGACCGCGACGATTCATGGCGCCGTTCGACCTGCCAAACCAAAAGCGCCAGTCCCGCCACGCCGACCGCCGTGCTCTGCCACAACCATCGCCGCATCAAACGACGATCGCGAGCCGGCGATCCCTTGACGGTCGCATCGGGGGTTGAGCTGATTGCGGGCGCATAGCGCTCTGCAAGCGAATCGGCTTCGCCGCGCAAATGAGCTGCCAGTACCTGCATCTCGGCCGAAAGGCCTGATTCCTCGCCGGCACTTGAATCGTTCATCGTTGAATCGCTCATTGCAAAACCGCGCGGGGAAAGATCGTGGCTGGCGCGGACCCCATTTGAATCTTCCGGACCGCGCGGCGATATTATCGCGCGGTCGCGATTCTCGCCGGCCGGGTTGCCGGGCGAAAAAATCCGCGGCCTGTCAAAGGGCATGATTCAAATCCTCAGCCGGGTGGGCCGGTATGCTGATCCAATCTTGCTGTTGCCGATCCATCAACTCCCGCAATGCCGCCAAACCATTGAAAATCCGCGACTTGGCGGTCCCCAACGGGCAGGCAAGCGCCTGGGCAATTTCCTCGTACGATAATCGCTGGCCAAACCGCAGCACCAACGCGTGGCGTTGTGGGTCGGGCAGTTTGGCCACTTGGCCCCACAAGCCTTGCTTCCATTCGGCCACTTCCAGCGAAGTATCGGCCGCCGGAGCCGTTCGTGGATCGGCCGGCCGATCGTCCCACAACACGCGCAGTTTCCTCCGTCGCATGCCATGCCGCCGCCGCTCGCGCCGCTCCAGATTCAGTAGCACGCCGTATAGCCACGTGTAGAGCGTGCTCCTGCCCGCAAAACCGTTGGACTGCCGCGCCAGCACCAAAAATGTCTCTTGGGCCAGATCGTCGGCGTCCCATGGGTTGCCGGTGAGAATCAGCGCAGCACGGTGAATCCGGACAAAATACTGCTGGCTGGCCTGATGAACTTCCGCTGGCGACACGAGTTAACCCTCGTAACGGTGGATTCTGCTTTGCCGACTCTCCATTCTAATGGCCGGGATTGGAAAACGCTATCAACACCACAGAAGCCCCAGAAGCCTCTGCCGACGCAAAACAGCAGAACCGGCATTCGCAAGCTCCCCAGGATTAGTGACCCGGCCGAAGCGGAAAGTTCATGCTGCCGACCGGAAAGATAGGCCACGCAATGTCGCACGAGGACTTCGCAGACGAGAGAAGCGATCGAGGCCGCATTTGCTCCGTTGGCACCGGCGAATCCAAACCCCAACGGTGTTTCGCCCCCAAAGCGTTGGTTAGCCCGGCGTCGGCCATGTCCCGTCGAGAACCATGCGTGACCACTGCTGAAGCGAGATGGGTGACGGTGTTTGGCGGATCACTGGGCGAAACGAGAACTGCCCTCGACATGGCTGGCGGATGGAGTGCGGAGTCGATTCGCGCTCGTCTTGCCCGTGCAACGGCCGAATTCTAGACTTGTGCTTGTCGTCGGCCCGCCATTTCTGGCCGACCGCTTCCGCGAAGGGCTCGCGGTCTACGTAGCGCGCCGCTCCGCGGCGGATGGCGCGGGCGAGCGGCGTCGCGAATCCCACTAGACGAGAGAATCCATTTTGTCGCACGACCAATTGTGGGCCCCCTGGCGTTTGGGCTATATCCAGGGCAGCAATCCGCCGCCCGCCGATTTCCAGCGCCCGATGCAGTGGCTTGCCGGCGCCGATCAGGAGTGTTTTCTCTGCCGTTCGGCCGCCGATGCCGACGATCGCGCGAACCTCGTCGTCGCCCGCGGAAGTCATTCCATCGTGCTCTTGAACCGCTATCCCTACAACAATGGCCATCTGCTCGTCGCGCCGCGGGCCCATCAGGCATCGCTTGCCGAGGTGAGCTCGGAAACGCATCTGGAAATGGTGCAAAGCATCGCCCGCATGGTCGATTTGTTGAAAGAGCAGATCAAGGCAGACGGATTTAACATCGGGCTGAATCTGGGGCGCGTCGCCGGGGCAGGCGTCCCGGGCCACTTGCATTGGCATATTGTGCCGCGCTGGCACGGCGACACGAATTTCATGCCGGTGGTGGCCGATCTCAATGTGATTCCGCAATCGCTGGAAGCGCTTCTCTCGTTGCTGCACGACGCTCTCGCCGCCGGCCAACGTTAAGGCAACTCGAAGCGCTGCTCTCGAAACGCTCCGTTTGTGCGGCAGCTCCCGCATTGCCGGCCGCCGCTGGCAAGCCGGTGGTATTCGACTAAGATAGATGGCAGGCCAGTTCTCCTTGCAAAATGACTTCTTGTCGGAATGGGTTTGCGGCTTTTTCTCCGTCCTCTGGGGCAATCAATGTCCAACGTTTCGCTCGTCGCTCTACGGTTGGTGTTCGTGCTCGTGGCGATCGGTCTGGGCGTCGGGCTCATCAATTCGGGAATCCTGCCTTCGAGCCCGGCGTGGATCCCGTGGATCGTGTTTGCCGGAGCGGTTTTGCTGTCGGTGGGGGTCATCGCCGTCGATCAACTCGTGCCGCGAAAGCAGTTGGAAACGATCTCCGCCGTCTACTTCGGCTTGGTCGTGGGGATGTTTCTGACCTACGTCGTGCGGTTGGCCCTCAGCCCGCTGCTCACCAATCCGAATGCCCCGGTGATCCTGTGGATCGATTCGGCGCTCGGCACTCTGCTCTGCTATACGTGCATCAGCGTGCTCTTGCAGACGAAAAACGATTTCCGCTTCATCATTCCCTACGTCGAGTTCGCCAAGGAGGTGAAAGGCCGCACGCCCTATGTGCTCGACACCAGCGTGGTGATCGACGGCCGAATCGCCGACGTCGTCGAAACGCATGTTCTCGATCACCAATTGGTCATGCCGCAATTCGTCATCGCCGAACTGCAAGGCATCGCCGATAGCAGCGACCGGCTTCGCCGCAGCCGCGGCCGCCGCGGATTGGATGTGCTCAACCGACTGCGGGCCAATGCTCGAGTGGAACTGATCATCTTCGATCGTGACTTGCCCGAGTTCGCAGGCCAAGCCGTCGATTTGAAGCTGGTGTTCCTGGCCAAGCATCTGCACGGCAAAGTCGTCACGAACGACTACAATCTCAATAAGGTGGCCAAGCTGCACGGCGTCGGCGTCATCAATTTGAACGACGTTGCCAACGCCCTCAAACCAGTGTTTCTCCCCGGCGAGACGATCGAGGTGCGGATCGTCAAGCCAGGCGAGGAAGCGGGCCAGGGGATCGGCTATCTCGACGACGGCACGATGATCGTCATCGAAGGAGGCCGGGAACACATCCATCACACGGTTCGCGTCGCCGTCACCAGCGTGCTGCAAACCAGCGCCGGGCGAATGATCTTCGGCCGCTGTGAAGCGCAAGTGAAGGTGTGAGGCAATTGCGGATGTGCCGCGGCTCGCAGGCCGGTTTCAACGCAACTCTCGTGGCCAGACGGGGTTCCTCGATTCGAGCTCGCCCGGCGGGTTGACCCGGTTTGGCGGGCGATTTACAGTGGACGATTGCTGGCCGAATGAATCGGCGACTACGGAACAGTCACAGTGCTTCGCCGCCAGGGCTGGTCGGCGATGACTCCCAAAATTGGCTGCCGAGGGCCCGTTGCCGCAGCCGTCGGGCTGGAAAGCCCGGCCTACTGTAGCCATCGGGCTGGAAAGCCCGACCTACGCATTTATGCTTGCAAAACGAGTCATTCCCTGTCTCGATGTCGACCGCGGACGAGTCGTCAAAGGAACGCGGTTCCTGAATCTCCGCGACGCCGGCGACCCGGTCGAAGTCGCCGCGCGCTACGAATCCGAAGGGGCCGATGAACTCGTGTTTCTCGATATCACCGCCAGCCACGAAGGCCGGGCGATCATGCTCGACGTGGTGCGCCGCACGGCCGAAGTCGTGTTCATGCCGCTCACCGTCGGCGGCGGCATCCGCTCGCTCGACGATATCCGCGCGCTGTTGAATGCCGGCAGCGACAAGGTGTCGATCAATTCGGCGGCGGTGCGCGATCCCGATTTTGTTCGCCAGGCCGCCAGCCGATTTGGAAATCAATGCATCGTGGTGAATATCGACCCGAAGCGCATCCAGCGCGACGGCCGCGAGCTGTGGGAAGTGCATATCAACGGCGGCCGCATCGGCACGGGCCTGGAAGCGATTGCCTGGGCGAAGGAAGTCGAACGACTCGGCGCCGGTGAAATCGTGCTGACCTGCATGGATGCCGACGGCACTCAGAACGGTTTCGATTTGGAGATTACCGCGGCGGTGAGCCAGGCCGTTTCGATCCCCGTCGTGGCCAGCGGCGGGGCGGGCCGGCCGGAACATTTCGTCGATGCGATCCGCATCGGCCATGCCGACGCGGCGCTCGCCGCGGGAATTTTCCACTTCGGGCAATTCACGATTGCCCAAGTCAAGCAGCGAATGCACGACGAAGGCATTCCGGTTCGCTGGGCCACGCAACCCGCCGCGGCGTAATGAGAGAGCACTGGGCGGGCCAGTACCGGACGGTGGATCATGAAACGAAACAAGCCCATTGTAGTAGGCACACTCCGTGTGCCGTCGGCGCGCCGCGGCGCGCCGCACGCCGTAAGTCTGTTCCACGCATTGAACCGCAGACGGCACACGGAGTGTGCCTGCTACTTTGGCTGCGCCATGCCGCACTATTCCGCCGCGAAGAAGTAGAAGAGACAGGGGCTAGTTGCTAAGCGTTTGAGTCCATGAATCCACGACAAGCCATGATCGATGTCGAGGCCGGCGACCCCGGCGACGAGCAAGTTCCGCCGAAGCGTTCGGATCTGGAAATCGACAAACTGTTTCGCGCGCTGGTGAAATTGGAAGGGAGCGATTTGCACCTCAAGGTCGATCGGCCCCCTTACGTTCGCGTGCGCGGATCGCTGCGGCCAATGAACCGCGGCCCGATCGACACCGAAGAAATGCAGCGGATGTGTTTCGCGCTCATGGACGATCGGAAGCGCAAGATCTTCGACGAAACCGGCGGCGTCGATTTCGCGCACACCACTGAAGTCGACGGCAACCTGTGGCGCTTTCGCGTCAATTTCTTGCAGCAGCAGGGCAAAATCGGCATGGTCGCCCGCCGCGTCAACCGCAGCATCCCCGACTTCGCCAAGCTCAATCTTCCGCCGATCATCGAAGATCTTTGCAAATTCGATCAAGGCATGGTTCTGCTGGCCGGCGTCACCGGCTCGGGCAAATCGACCACGATCGCTTCGATGCTCAATTGGATCAACGCCAACTATCGCAAGCACATCCTGACGCTCGAAGACCCGATCGAATTCACGTTCACCGAAGACAAATGCCTGATCAACCAGCGCGAGATCGGCATCGACGTGGTCAATTTCGAAATCGGCATGAAGCACGCGGTGCGCGAAGATCCCGACGTGATGCTCGTCGGTGAAATGCGCGATAAGGAAACGTTTCTCACGGCGATTCAAGCCGCGGAGACGGGCCACCTGGTGTTCGGCACGATCCACGCCGCCAGCGCGCCGTCGACGATCGGCCGTATTCTCGACCTGTTTCCGCAAGACATGCATCCGGCCCTGCGCAGCGCCATCGCCTTCAATATGAAGGCCATCGTCGCGCAAAAACTGCTGCCGTCGATCGCGCCGGGCGTGGGCCGGGTGCCGACGGTCGAGATCATGACCTTCAACGCCACGGCGCGCAAGCTGATTCTCGAAGAACGCGAAGAAAAACTGTCCGACTTGATCCGCATGTCGGCACGCGAAGGAATGCAAGATTTCACGATGAGCTTGAAAAGCCTCGTAGACAAGGATTTGATCGACCGGGCTGTGGCGTTGGAAGTGGCGCCGAATGTAGAGGCGCTCAAGATGGCACTCAAAGGCATCGACGTGTCGCAACCCGGAATTCTTTGATGGTTCGTTTTTTCCGCGCGCTGCCGGCCGCGCTGCTGCCCGCCGCGCTCGTATTCGTGGCCGGCGCCCAATCGGCGCTGGCCGATGCTAGCTGGCCGAACGAAGATACGGATCATCTCGTACGCGGCCCCGGCGGCTATTTGAGCGTGCCGAAGTTGCTGTTCTGTTGGCTACTGTTCTCACTGTGGGTGCGCACGGTCGATTGGATCAACCACGACGTGCAGCGGAACCGGTTGAGCTACGCGGTTTGGAATTCGGCCGCCTTTTTCAGCTTCGTGGCCGCGTTCGTGTTGCTGTGGGTGCTGCCGTGGTTCTGGCTGGCGGCCTTCCTTATGGTGGCGGCCTATGCCGGTCCGCTGGCGGGATACGTCGTCGTGCGGAATCGATCCGTTTCCTCCGAACGACGCGTGTTTACGCGCGATCATCTTCGCCATGTGCTCGCGGAGAAAGGGAAGTTGCTCGGCTTGAAAATCAGCGCGGAGAAGCAGGATCCGCGCAGCCTCGGTCCGGCCGTCACCTTTGCCCCCAAAGGGGGCAAAACCGATCGCGACAACGCGGCCAATCTGCTCTTGGCTCGCCAATCGCCCGGCTTTCCCGCCGCGCGCCGTTTGATCGCCGATGCCCTCGAGCACCGGGCCGACGCCGTCTTGCTCGACTACACGGCCCAGGGCGTAACCAGCCGGCTGCAAATCGACGGCGTGTGGCACAATCATGAGCCCTACGAGCGGGCCGACGGCGACCCGATGCTCGCCGTGTTCAAAACCATCAGCGCGTTGAATGTCAACGAGCGCCGCGCCAAGCAGGAAGGCGCTTTCGACGCGGAGTTCAACAAAGCCAAACGAAAGTGCAGGATCGTCAGCCAAGGAACGCAGACGGGCGAACGAATCTTGCTGCAATTGCCCGAAGCCGCAACCAAGAAATGGACATTCGAAGAACTCGGCATGCGGGCCAAAGTCGAAGAGCAGTTTCGCGCGCTGCGCGATCAGCCGCAGGGGATCATTCTCTTTTCCGCGCCCCCCGGCGGCGGTTTGAGCACGATCCTGGACACCGGGATTCGTGCGCTCGACCGCTTCCTGCGCGATGTGGTCGTGGTGGAAGATGCCGTGCGCCGCGTACACGAAATCGAAAACGCGGCAGTGACCACGTTCAACAGCGCCGCCGGTGAAACGCCGATGAGCGTCTTGCCGAAACTGGCCCGGGCCTATCCGAATATTTATGTCCTCCGCGAGCTGCCGGATGCCGACACGATCAATTTTCTCTGCGCGCAGACGAAGGAAAGCCGGCTTTCGCTCGGCGGATTGCGTGCCAAGGAATGCGCCGAAGCGCTGCTGCGCGTGTTGGTGATGAAGGTGCCGGCGCGAACCTTTGCTCCGACCGTGATCGGCGTGGTCAACCAGCGATTGATTCGCAAACTGTGCGAGAAGTGCAAGGAATCGTATGCTCCGACGCCCGAATTGCTCAAGCAACTTGGCTTGCCGGCCGGCCGCGTCACGGAGCTATTTCGCCCGCCGACGCCGCAGCCCGACGAAAAGAAGCCGCCCCCTCCGTGCGGAGAATGCCAGGGCATCGGCTATCTCGGCCGGACGGGCATTTTCGAACTGTTGGTCGTCAACGACACGGTGCGCGAAGCGTTGGTGAAATCGCCGAAGCTGGAAATCGTGCGGGCCGCCGCCCGCAAGGCCGGCATGCGATTGCACCAAGAAGAAGGGATTGCGCTAGTGGCCCGCGGAGTGACCTCCGTCGCCGAATTGATGAGAGTGTTGAAGGGATAGCAAGGCAGGAATTGCCAATCCATTTCCAAATCGGCTTGCGGTTTCGCGCGTCGGAATGAATCTCATGAATTATCTGAATATCGCCCTGATCCTGATTTTTTTTGCCGTGCTGGCGCAGTTGGTGCGCGAGGGGCTGTGGAGCAACGCCATCAAGCTGTTCAACGTGATGACGGCGGCGATGCTGGCGACCAACTATTTCGAGCCGCTTGCCGATTGGCTGACCGCGAAGCAGCCGACGTTTACCTACGTCTGGGATTTGATTTCAGTGTGGGCGATTTTTTGCGTTTCGCTGGTCGTGATGCAGGTGATCACCGATCGGCTGTCGAAGGTGCAGGTGCGGTTCAAGAAGCCGGTGGAAGCGGCGGGCGGAATTTTCTTCGCCTGTTGGGTCGGTTGGCTGATGATCTGTTTCACGACCTTTACGCTGCACCTCGCCCCGATGTCGCGCAGCTTTTTGGGCGATTCGTTCGGAACATCGCCCGACGATCAAGTCTTTTTCGGCTTGGCGCCGGACCGGAAGTGGCTGGCCTTTATGCACAGCATGTCGCTCGACGGCTCGCTGGCCAAGAGCCGCGCGGCCGGAGACAGGCAAACCAACGTCTTCGATCCCGACGCCGATTTCATCTTCAAATACGCCGCCAGCCGCGAACGCTTCGAGCATCAACTCGATATCCGCACGCGGGATCAGCGGTGATGAAAGGCTAAAGACGACGGGCTACTGACTACAGGTTTCATGCGGCGGACCTGCCGGTCTATTTCCGCTGGCACGTCCGTTTTCGTGCCCTTTCGCGTCTTTCGTGGTTCCCTGTCCTCGTATCCGCCCGATCCGTGTGATCCGTGGTTTTCTGATTCTCGGAAGCGAGACGCATTAAACGACAGCGGGCCGGCCGCGTTCAGGATGGCGCGACCGACCCACCGTCTTCTTCAGCAGCGTTCGACCCGAGCGGGCTATCTGCCCGGGAGAAAGCTATATTCGCCGCCAGGACCGGGCAACGCTCCGTCGCCCATCCCGCATGTGGCGCAACCGCCCGACCCGCACGATTCGCATGCGCCGCATGACTCGCAAGGCTTGCATGCCGTGCACGGGCAGCGGTCGCGGCGCCAAAAGGCCCAGGAGGATCCCGAGCCGCACGTGGTGCAACCGCTAGCGCCGGCGGTCGCGAACGCTAGAACCACTAGAAGCAGAAGCTTTTTCATCGTCGGTATCTCCATTACGAAGCGGAACCCTTGGCCGAGAGCTTCCGGCTGAACAAGAAGACCGGCATTGCGTGGCAATCGCACGATTCCGGCGGATTCTGCCGGTTGCTCGCAGCCGGTCTTCTTTTTTCAACGCGCCTCGCGGGCCAAGGAACTCTACCTCACGGCGAATGATGTGCAACCGCAACGCTGTGGAATTTTCTCGATGCGATGTTTCGCAAATGCAACGCCCCGACGTTGAACAAGTGCTACACTTTCGCAGGGCCGGTGGCGATGGTGATGCGGCGGCTCCGATCCTCTCTCGCAGAATCTCAGACGCTATGAATCCCCGCCGACGAATTCATTTCTTACCGCGCAGCATGATGCTGTACATCAGCGCGACGTTCGCACTATTGGTTTTCAGCGCGGCGGCGCCGCTCAATGCCGATGCGCCGCCGGCAAAACCGCCGTTCGCCGCGGCGACGACAAATGTTGCGAATCCGAGTGCGGCAGGCGCGACATCGAATGTCGCCGAGGCGACGGACAGCGATGCGCCGCTTCCGCCCGAGCCGCCGGTGCTTCACATTCCACCAGCTCCCCCGAGCCCAGCGGCGGCAGCGGCGAATGTTTCGCCGTCCGATTCTTCGCCGCCTGCATCCTCGCCAGCCGAAACCACGCTGACGATTCGCGCCGGCGAGCCCGTTCTACGTTCAATCGCGCGGCCCGGCGATCAGATCTGGCTCATCAGCACTCGGCAGCTCGGCTGCGGTGTGTGTTTGGACGGCGATCCCGACTTGCAATTCTGGCACTACGAAAATGGCAACTGGCAAGCGGCGGATCTCAAGGCGTTTCTGGCGGCCGACGATCCGCACGCGCCGACCGATTTCTATATCCACGGCAACGCGAACACCGCCGAAGACGCGAACGACCATGGCTTCTGCGTCTATCATCAACTGACCGACGGCACCGCGAAAGATCGGCCAATTCGCTTCGTCATCTGGTCGTGGCCGACCGATCCCGGCCGCCATCCGGTTCAGCTCATCCGCAGCCATGCCTATCGGGCCGACACCGATGCCTGGTATCTCGGCTGGCTGCTGAGCCGGATGAATCACCGGGTGCCGATCGGTATCGCCGGCTACAGTTTCGGGGCTCGCGTGGCCACCGGCGCCATCCATTTGATGGGCGGCGGTGAACTGCTGGGCTCAACACTGAAGCTCGATCCCAAGGCAGGGCGGCCAATGATTCGCGCCGTGCTCCTGGCGGCCGCTGAAGACGATGGCTCGCTCAATCCCGGCGCCCCAAACCAAATGGCGATCCCCACGCTCGATCGCCTGCTGCTGATCAATAACGGTTGCGACAGCGCGCTGAAGCATTATCCGCTGATGGATCGTTGCACGCGCCCGTCGGCGCTGGGCTACGTCGGCTTGGCCACCAACGATCCGAAGATCGAGCAATGCGACGCCTGCTCGATCGTCGGCACCGAACACGTCTGGTCGCACTATTTCTGCAGCGAATGTCTGGTAGCGCGGATGCGGCCTTATCTGTACCTGGCCGATTTGCCACCGCTCCAGTCGGCGTCGGGCGTGGTGAAATCCAGCAGCAAACCTGCGGTCGCGACCACGACGACGCTGGTGGTGAAGCCGTAGCATCGCGGGCCGAAGCCGCAGTCGAAGAAAGTTCCTAAGCGGCGGGTAGACAAAAGTCGCCGGTTCGGAAAGACTTTATTGAAGGCTGGATTGCCGGGTGAAACGTCGAATCGCCCGCAGACACTGGCAGACTGCGCTTGCCAGTGGCACACGACCGAACAGGACGATCAACAGCACAAACCTGTTGCGCCGCAAGGCATGCCCGAACCAATTGCCTATCTGAACGGCAAAATGCTGCCGGCCCGCGAAGCCGCGATCCCGGTCGACGATGCCGGCTTCGCGCTGGGGACCACGATCACCGAGCAGCTTCGCACGTTCGGCGGCCGACTGTTTCGCGCCGACCGTCATTTCGAGCGGCTGGCGAATTCGCTTGCCATCTGCGGTATCGAAGCCGGGTTGAAGCGTGAAGATTTCGGCCGCATCGCGCAGGAACTGGTGGAACGCAATTATCCGCTCGTCGAGCTCGGAGATGATTTGGGACTCTGTGTTTTCGTTACGCCGGGCGCCTATGCGGCCATTTCGTCCGGCCGGCGCAGCGGTCCGACGGTCGGCCTGCATACGTTTCCGCTCGCGTTCGAACTATGGGCGGCGCGCTATGCGGAAGGCGTGAGTCTCGTGGTCACTGCGGTCGAGCAGGTGTCGCAGCATTGCTGGCCCGCCGAGCTGAAGTGCCGCAGTCGGATGCACTACTATCTGGCCGATCGGCAGGCCGAGGCAATCGAGCGCGGGGCGCGGGCGCTGCTGCTTGATGCACAAGGAAACGTGACAGAAAGTTCGACCGCGAACCTTGTCATCTACGTGTCCGGCCAAGGCTTGGTGGGCCCGCCACGCAGCGACGTGCTGCCGGGAGTGAGCCTCGAGGTGGCGATCGAGTTGGCGCGCGGGTTGTCGATCCCGTATTCCGAACGCCGCTTGCTGCCGGCCGATGTGGCCACCGCGGGCGAAGTTTTTCTCACCAGCACGCCCAATTGCCTGCTACCGGTGGTTCGGTTTGCGGGCCGAGCGATTGGCGACGGCCATCCGGGGCCGGTGTTCAGAAAAATTTCGGAGGCGTGGAACGGATTGGTCGGCCTCGATATCGCCGCCCAAGCGGTGCGGTTTTCGCGGCGTTATGGGAAATAGCGTGTGAGGCATGGTGCGGGTGGAAAACGCGTTTGGGCCGCGCGAACCCAGGGAAGGCTGGCGGCGTCGGTTCTAATGGCAGATGCTCGCGCAGCCTTCCCTCGGCTTCTGGGGAGGGTACAATAAAGCGAGTGGTTGGAACCAGGGACTCGTCAAACCGTTGAGAGGGCCACATTTGGCTAGCTCCATCATTCATCGGACGGCCGCCCAGGCGGAACGTCCCGACGGCAGCCTGCAACTGGCCTTGACCGTCGCCGGAATCGCCGAGGAAAACCGAGGTCGCGACATCGTCATCCTCGACATGCGGCAGCAAACCGCCATCTTCGACTATTTCGTGCTGGCCACCGGTACCAGCCGCCGGCAGCTTCACTCCATCAGTGAAGAGATCGACCGGGTTCTCCAGGACACGCTCGGCGATCATCGCCTCGGCATCGAGGGCTATGTCGATGGCCGCTGGATCCTGCTCGACTACGGCGACGTGGTCGTGCATCTGTTCGACGAACAATCGCGCGAATACTACGATCTCGAGCAATTGTGGTGCAGCGCGAAGCGCGTGCCATGGGTCGCGCCGACCACCGGATAGGCAGCCGATCGCGGCCGCCATGCCTCGGCGACTCCTCAAAACAGTAGCCCGAAGCGTGAGCGAGGAAGAGGCCGCGACGTCTGTCAACGATTTCCTCACTAACGCTTCGGGCTAGTGTGCCGATTGGCGAGTGCACGGCCTACGTTTCTTCGCCGAATCGATCGCCGGGGCGAATCGCATGCCCGCGCAGGAATTCAACCGCGGGCATCGATTTTCTGCCCGCGGCTTGCAGCCGCTCGATTGCGATCGAACCATCGCCGCAGGCAACGATGAGTTCCGGCGTGGTGGCGATCACGGCGCCCGGCGCAGCGCCAGCGACCGCGTGGCCCGGTCGAACGGCAATTTCGTGGAGCACAATCCGCATCGAGGAACCATCGGTTGGGTGCCAAAAGGAATAAACTTTCGGCCAAGGCTGCATGGCGCGAAACTGATTGAAAATGGCCGCCGCTGGGCGATGCCAGTCGATCAAGCCATCGCTCGTTTTCAACCGCGGGGCCTTCGAGGCCAGGGCCGGATCTTGCACGATTCCCGCGTTCGGCCGGCCGCCCGTGAGTATCGCAATCGCCTCCTCGATGGCCTCGGTCCCCAAGGCGGCGAGCCGTGGCTCTAGTTCGGCTGCCGTTTCGCTCGGACCGATCACAAGCCAGCGCTGCACGAGCACCGGTCCCGCGTCGAGCTGCGGCGTCATGTGAATCACGCTAACGCCGGTCTGCGTTTCGCCGTGATAAATGGCCCATTGGATCGGGGCGGCGCCGCGATATTTCGGCAACAGCGAGCCGTGCAAATTGATGCCGCCGAGCCGCGCCAAGCCCAACACATCGCGCGAGAGAATTTGGCCGAAATCGCAGACAACGAACAGGTCCGCGGCGTAGCAAGCCAGCCGCTGGTGCGAATCGGCCGAGTTCACGTCATCCGGCGCGAACACCGGCACGCCATGCTTTTGGGCCGCGGCCCGCATCGGATTCTGCACCGCCCCCGCGCGACCATGCACCGGCCGATCAGGCCGTGTCACTAATCCGAGAACGGTTCGCTCGGCCGCCAACAGCCCTTCGAACATGGGCACGGCGAACGGCCCTGTGCCCATGACCAATATCCGTAATGAGCGATCTTCGACAGCATTCATGGGGATCTACTTCGTCGGCTGTCGAGCGATCAGGTGCGCAGCTTTTCCAATTCCTGCCAGCGGGCGGCAATATCGGCGTCGCTGGGGATGTGGCCGCGCTCGCGGCCGGCCGCAAACTCATCTTCAAACTCGCGCAACGAATCGCGAATATCGAGCGCCGCGGTCGTGCTCAGACGATCGATAAACAGCCGGCCGTCGATATGGTCGGTCTCGTGTTGCACGACGCGGGCAAACAGGCCGTCTAGCTCGAGATGCACCGGCTGGCCATTGAGGTCGTAGGCGTCGATATCGATTTTTTCGGCCCGCTTCACCGGGGCATACACCTCGGGAATGCTCAGGCAGCCTTCTTCCGCCTCGACCAGTCCGCGCGGCCGCCGCAGCACCGGGTTCAAGAACACACGCTCCTCGCCCGTCTTCGCATCGCCCGTGGGATTCGTGATAAACAACCGATACGGCAAATCGACTTGATTGGCAGCCAAGCCGACGCCGCGGTGTTGATACATCAACTCGAACATCTGCCGGACGATTTCCCGCAGTTCGGGATCGACCCGCTTGAGCGGTTTGGAAACGCGGCGCAACGTCGGATGCGGATATTGAATAACGCGAAGCATCGCGGGAAAGGGTGAGGGTGAGAGGGGGTAGGAAGCGATGGTGAAAATGTTCCCGCGATTTAGAGCGTAAAAGGCTGCTTCCTGTAGCCTGTAGCCTTCAGCCTTCTTCAGACGAATTCGTGCTCGGGATGGCGGACGGTGAGGACGGGGCAGGGAGCTTTGCGAACCACTTTTTCCGCAACGCTGCCCATCAGCATGTGAGCGATCGGGCCACGGCCGTGGGTGCCCATCACGATCAGGTCGATTTCCTGCGATTTGGCGTAGGTGACGATTTCCAAGAACGGGCTGCCGACGAGCGTCACGATTTCGGCGGAATATTTTTGCCGCTCGGCGTCGGTGAGCACGTGTTCCAGGCGATTGCGGACGGCGTTTTCGATGTCGGCCCTGGCCGTGCCCATGGCAAACGTTTCGCCTTCCGGTGTGGCCCAGGGATAGACGAGCGCGTTTTCATCGAGCACGTGCACCAGATGCAGCCGGGCTCCGAACGTTTCGGAAAAAGCCTTGCCATAGTGTAGCGCGACTTCCGACGGCTCGCTGAAATCGGTCGGCACCAATACTCGCTTGATCGTGATCATCGTAAACCCCTGATACTAGCCCGAAGCGTTAGCGAGGAAGCCCCGCCACGTGGCGCACCCTCGCTAACGCTTCGGGCTGGTGTGGATGTGCATGCCGCAACGCCCACTGGCGCTGCCGCGCCAAGAGAATTATACGCCGATCCGGTTTCGCCGTCGCGGGCCAGCGGGCGGCGGCGGTTCAATCGAGCCAATCCTGGGCGCCTAGCCGGTCGGGGGCATACGTTTCGGTCACGTAGCTGATGTCTTTGGAGATCAGCGATTCGACTTCCAGTTTGAAGCCGTTTCGCAGCATCAGATCGATTTCTTTCTGCCACGCTTTCTTGTCCTTGAACCATGGATAGGCGGCGATCTGCTTGGCCCGTTTGATGTCGCTGTCGTTGAGCATGATTTTCACGCTGTTCGACAGCGTACAGCGCTCGAAATCGATCGACCGCAGGCCGATGAATTTCGCGTCGGGCAGGGCCATCCGTTTCGACTCATAGGCCAGATTGATCGAGCCCTGCTTGAGAACGCTGTAAATGTAATACCCCCAAGGGTCGTTATCGAGCAGGCAGTAGACGGGCAATTTCAGCTCGTTGTGCAGCCGGTAGAGCAACCGCCGCACGCCGCGCGAGGGCTGGCCGCCGCCATGCGTGAGCAGGCAGCCATGCTTGCGCCAGAACTTGTCTTCATTGAACCGCCGCCATACCGTGTCTTTTTCGACGTGCAACACGAATTTCGCGTCGCACTTGTCGAACTGCACGATTTCCGGCTCGCAAATCGACGGGATGCTATATCCGCCCGAGCCCATTCGCGAGCAATCGATCGTGTCGCCGCTATCGATGAGTGTGAGCGGTCCGACCATTCCGCCTCGATTGGAGGCGTACACGTGCAGCTCTTCGCGCAGCGCGTCGAGCGTCACTTCCAAATCTTCGATCACGGGATCGCATTCGTTCTGATCGGCAAAGGTTTCTTCCTTCGTGCCTTCGATCGTGTGTTTGAGCAGGTAGAACAGACCTCGGATGCTGGTCGTCTTGCTCTGATCGATGAGCGCCTTGCAGCCGCTGGCCACGAGCAGCGTTTGCATGTAGCTCTTGGCTTGCGACAGGTTGAACAAGTGCCGGCGGTTCTTGGCGCTGCCCATCTCGATGAATCGCCGCTGCTTGTTGAAGCGGATATTCGAGAGGCTGCGGGCGGGGATATCGAGATGCGGATCGCGCTTCTTCTCCGCCGACACGACCACTTCATCGGCCAGCCCGACGATGCTTGCCAACGTTTTTTGATCGCGCGGATTGAGCGACGCCGGATCGACGGACGCTTTATCGGAAGAAGACTTCTCGGCAGGCGGTTTCGCTCGTTTTTTGCTCATTGCACGAATTGCTTTTCAGATGGGATGGCGGGGCACGGCAGTCGACTTCGCCGGCGACACGACTGGAGATAATTAGGGTTTTCCGGCCACGGCCTGAGTCGGCTTGGGCGGAGCCACAGGCGTTGGCGGCGGTGCGTTGCGGTCGACGATCAGCACGTTTTTGCCCAGATCGAGCTCTTCGTCTTCGATCGGCTTGCCGTCTTCGTCAAATTCCAGGTCGGCCTGGGCCGTTTTCTTTTTGGCCACCGTCAGCAGTTGGTTATACAGTTCGTCGCGGTCGGATTGGTTGATGCCGCTGACGGCATTGGCCACCTCGCCCAAATAGCGGAGAAACACGGTGCGACGCTCGCCTTCCTGCTTCACGCGCAAGCGGCGGCGGAGATACATGCCGAGCTTCCGCCCGACGGATTGCAATGCCAGCCGCAGCTCTTTTTGGATTTCCGGATACGAGGCGATCGCCTCTTTCGATTCGCTGGTGAACGGCACCCAAACGCTTGCCATGTGCACCATCACCGTGATCGGCGCCGACGGCAACGCGCCGCGCGATTGGCTCAAGCCATAGGCCCGCCAATTGGTTTGGACGATCATTTGCGTGATCGCGCAGGCTCCGTGCTGGAATTGCAGCGGCACGCGGTTGGCATACCGCAGCACGTTCATCGTCTGCCCTTCGTCGAGATTGACGCTGTGCAATGCGGCATGGAGCGCGGCGATTTCGGCCTTCTTGAGCCGCCCGGGCGATTGGCGCGGGGCCGATTTCGCTTCTTCCAAAATCTTGTCGGCGCCGGCGACGCCGAGGCCCGCGAAGGTGTTGGTGAGAAATTGGCGGAGCGTGCGGGCGTCGCTTTGCCCCAGCAGCTCGCTGAGCGTATCGAGCGGCACTCGTTGCGTTGCCGGGCTGCCGCCGTAGGCTAGCGCCGCTTCGATCACGAACGGATTGCCGCGATACACGGCCGGCGGGCGCGTGGCGGCGACATAAAATTCGCCGGGCACCACCTCGTGCAAGCCCTTGAGTAAGAGCTCTTCGCCGATCGGCGCGATGCAATCGGTCGCGGGCGGGCTGATCTTGGTTTGCTGGATGGCCTGAAAAATCGCATCGGCTTCGTGCCGGCCGATCTTCACCGTGTTGGCCCGCGGGCTGACTTTCGCCGATTCGCAGATCTTCCGCGCCACCGCCGGACTGACCCGGGAAAAACTGGTGGTGAGAAATTGCGACATCGTCGAGGCCTTCGCGTCTTTGAGCATCGTCATCAGCCGGCCCAGTTCGACGCCGTAGGGATGCGGCTTGATTTCCGTCGGCTCGGGGGGCAGATGCTCGGTCGAGCGTTCGAACGTGCGCGTCTGGTTTTCGGGGTCGAGATAGTGCAGGCGAACGTGTGGATTGGCGATCGCCGTCTGCTCGAGATATTCGTCGACGCTGCCACGGCCGCGAATGAACCGCCCTTCGAGCTCGATGGTCACTCGCGTGCCGTGGGCCGTGTCTTCGTTGCGGTCGTTGACGGCGATCCATTCGATGCCGTGCTCGGCGATGTATTTGGCCCCTTTTTCGCCCGGAGGAATATCGACCCCTTCGCCGCGGCCGTTGAGAATCTCGGGGCGGTTCACCTTGGTGTCGATCTGGATTTCGTAGTAGTGGGCCGGGGTGCGCGGCGACACCTTGGAAATAATCTTCACCGGTTTGCCGGTGGTCAGCACGCCATACATTCCCGCAGCGCTGATGCCGATGCCCTGCTGCCCACGGCTCATTCGCAAGCGATGAAACTTCGAACCATAAAGCAGCTTTCCGAAGATCAACGGAATTTGCTTCTTCAGAATGCCCGGCCCATTGTCTTGCACGCCGATCTTGAACCGGTTGTTGCCCGACGGTTGGATATGGACCCAAATTTCGGGCAGGATGCCGGCTTCTTCGCAAGCGTCGAGCGAATTGTCGACCGCTTCTTTCACCGTTGTGAGCAGCGCCTTGCGGGGGTTGTCGAACCCGAGCAGATGGCGGTTCTTGGCGAAAAACTCGCTAACGCTGATATCGCGCTGCGCGGCCGCCATCGATTGGGCGGTCGCTCGCCGACGGCGGTGGGCGGGGGCATGCTGCTTCGGGCCCGAGCCGCGCGGGGAAGAATCCTCTGCGGCCGGCTCGACGGCATCATCCGCTTGCTCGGCCACATCGGCGCCGTCAGCGGTTGCGCTCGCGCCGTTTTGAGACGCGTCATCCTCCACGGCCGATTCGCTCGGCTGCACGGCGAGGGCCTTCTTTGCATGGCCGTTGGACGTGGATTGGACCGGCACTTTCGCCGACTTTGGTTCCTTCGGGCGAACTCGGATCAAGGTGGGAAACTCCGTGTTGTTGTCGCGAGACTTGGTTCGGTGGGATGGCCGTGTCCCACGGGCTCTGCCAGTGCGAAGGCGGGCTAGCCCGGATTATTCATCGCGCCACACTAGCCCGAAGCGTAAGTGAGGGAGCCACCGTGGCCTGCCCTCGCTAAGGCTTCGGGCTACTATCCCGCAGCGTGTCGCGAATTCCGGGCGACTATGAATAATCCGGACTAGCGCTCCGGCGATCGTGATCTTCAATTCACCGGCGGCTAGCGCCTGGCCGCTCAGTCACCAACCATCCCCGCGAGCGGCAAGGCGCTAGCCGCCGGTATTTTTTGGCGAGACGTTCGTTGCGGCCAGAGGGGCGACCGCATTCTCGTCTGTTCCGTTTGCATCGACTTTGCGGATTATATCGGTCGATGGGCTGCGGTCCCAGCCGGGTTTGGCGCTAAACCCGGCATTCTGCGACGATCTGGCATATCCGTCATCCAAAGATTCACCGCTGCCGCCCCCCCTGGCCGAAAGTCTCAATACGCCCGGCCCCGCCGCACGACAATCGTCTGCGGAGCCGGTCCGGTCGCCCGAGTGCCCGGTCGCTGCGAGGCTGTGAACGAATGGGGACAGGCACCTCGCGACGATCGTTTTCTGTGGCGTTGTCCGAATCGGATTCGGAGCCAGTCCCCATTCTTTCACCGTCGCTCAGAGGAGGAGCCAACGCCATGAGATGGTTGCGATTTCCGGCCGCGATTGCGGTCTTGACGCTAGCGGCAAGTTTGTTCGGGGCCCGAACGGCAAAGGCCCAGGACTACTGCTGCCCCGGATTCGTCCCCGACGTGTTCTACAACTACTACGTCGGCCCGGTCGCGTGCTGCGACCACGGAGCCCTCGGGGCGCAGTTGTATGTGTCGCCGCTGCCGGTGCCGCCGCGCGTCGGTTGGACATATATCACGTATCAGCCGCTATTGCCGCAAGAATTTCTGTACAAGCACGAGCGACACTATTGGAAGCCGAACGGCCCGTACGGAGCAGGGACAACGACACACGTAATTTGGCACTAAAGGCGGATCGAAGGATAACTTCGACGTTGCGGTCCTCCCTCGCGAACGCTTCGGGCCAGTGTTCCGCAAATGCGAGGCGCGAAGCATTGGCGAGTCACGCGAGGACAAGCGCCGACGCTATTTTGCGAGGCCACCGAGCCATCGAAAATCTGGGCGCGGCCTCATCGCCGCCGCGACCGATCAATCCCCCCCCGCAAAGGACTCTGCAATGAACAAACTGCTTCTTAGCGGCTTGGCCGCGATCGGACTGGCGCTCGGCTTGGCCAGCCATGCGGCGGCCGCGACACCGTATCCGTATATCTATTGGCACAGCCTGCGGATGCCATGGCACACGGCCTATGCCGATGAGACCTATGGGCAGCCGATCGCACTGGTCGTGCCGCCGACCGTGGGCCTGCAGGCCCAATACGGATGGGGCGTTTGCGGCACGCGGATCACGCCGATCTACCACCAGTTTGCCCGGCCCTATCCAGGCCCCGGCGCGGGCTATGTGGGCAGGGGCTTCCTGCCAACTCCGGAATGGCCCAGCGACACGACGCAATTCGGAGTCTACTACATTCGTGGGCCGTGGTAGGAAGAAGACCGTGAGACTGCGGGCTATTAGGACGGAGAGGGGCAGTCGCCGGCAATAGCTGTTTCCCCATCGGGCAATTCGACCGCGGCTCGCCCGCGTCGAATTGCCCGATTCGATTGCGATTTGCCAAATCGAGCGCGGCACCTGGGCCGCCGCGGAGTGGCGGACTACGGAGACCGCGACTCCGTCGCGAAAGCAGCGCGCTAAGCGCCGCTCAGCAAATTTGTCTTGCCAGCGCAGGCAGACCGCGGGCGGCGACTACTTTCCAGCGTCGGCGTTGTCGGCCGGCTTCTTGGCGTTGGGATTTTTGGCATCGCCGGCTTTTGTGTCGGCGCCCTTGGCATCGCCGCTTTTGGCGTCGCCGGCTTTGTCGCCCGCGGCTTTGTCCGTCTTCGGCTTGTCTTTGTCAGTTTTGTCGGCTGGCTTAGCGTTTTTGTCGGTCGTTTTCTCGGTCGACTTTTCTTCCGTCGAGGTAGCGGCCAGATGAGTGCCGTGCTTCTTTTTCGGTTCGAGCGGCCTGGCCAATTCGATCGCCACGTCGATGCCGAGCACACGGTCGCCGCCGAGCTTCGCGCCGGAGATCGTGAGCTTGTCGCCGGGCGATGCCCACGACGGATCGCTTGCGTCGAGCTTCACCTTGGCGTCGGGAGCGACTTCGGCTTTCACTTTCAAATTGCCGCAGTTGACGTTGATGATGTTTTTGTGGGCGGCCGTGATGCGGCCTGCGCAGGAATACTCGGTCGTCTTCGGGTGCGGGCCTTTCTTCCTCGGCGCCGGTTCGTCGAACGCGTTGCCGCCGCCGGCTTCGTAGGCGCCGGGTTGATTGTTCGCATCCGGCGAGAAGATCACGAAGTCTTTGATCGGCTCGGTTCCTTTTCCAAACCGGTCGAATGTACCTTTGAATTGAACGTACATGCCGGGGGCGAGGAAATCAGCAGTCGCCCTGCCGGTCACTTTAACTTTCGACTTTTGAGCGTCGAACTGCACGATCACTTGCGTTCCGTCGAGGATGGCCTTCATGTATCCGCCCGACATGCCGACGTATTCGCCGGTCGTCTTGAACGTGGGCAGATTGATCACCCGCTGGCCCGGCTGAAGCCCGGGCTGGAGTTGCGCCCGGGCGGCCGGAGCGAATAGCAAAAACGCCGTACAAGAAATCGTGCACGCCGCGAGCTGCCGAGATCGGGTTCGCATTGCATCGCTCCTCTGATTCCGATTGCGTGAAATGAGCCTTCGCTGCCGCGTGACCCCCAAATCTTAGAATAACCCCCGCGGAATACGATTGCTAGCGAATGATTGTGTAAGTTCTGAGCCAATCAGCGGCCATTGTATCCCGGCTGGTGATGGCGGGCGATTCCCCAACAGAACAAGTCCACGGCACTCAAAGCGTGGTCCATGTGGGACTGGCGGTGCTAAATACGCAATGAGCCGCGAGGATCCAAACGGCCTTTTAGTTGGCCGACCATGTATTGATTGAAGGCGATTTGTCGCTTCCCCTTGCACTTGTCGACGATCAGTTCGACGGCTTCAGTCGCATGCTCGAATGGTATCTCGTCGAGCACCTGCCAGGCGATGAAGTTGTAGAGCCGCTCTTTCATCTTGGCTGGATCCTCGAATACTCCGCGACCCATTGCATCATGTCGATGCCCGGCATGTGCCAAGACTTCTGCCGCGATTGGCCAGCCGCAAAGATCCCTGACTCAAACTTGCCCACCACCGTTTAGCCCGTTTTCTTGACTCCGGCGAAATCGGGCTCTTATATTGAGGGTTCGTTCTTCTCGCCGCTTTCTCGTCGCTGGGGGTGACGGACCATGGGGCTTTCAATTCGCGCAATCGCTATTTTAGCCGCCGGATGCATCGTGGTTCTCGCTGCGTCGATTCCGCCGGTTTGGGCCGCGGATGCCGGCCGGAAATCGGCGCAAGCCGATGAATCCGATAACGTCGGGCGGCCGAAACCTTCGCCGGAAATCATCGCCGCTGCCGAGGCCCAGATCCGGCGGGCCAACGATGCCATTCAGACAAACCCGAAGAATTCGAAGGCTTATGCCCAACGTGCTCGCGGGTTCGAGATGCTCGGCGATTACGACAAGGCGATCACCGATTTTTCCACAGCCATCAAGCTCGACGACAAGATCGCGGCGGACTATGTCTCCCGGGCGTATGCCTTCGAGGCAAAGCGCGACTACGACAGCGCCATCAAAGACATGTCCGAAGCGATCCGGCTGCAGCCGAAAGACGCGTACGGCTACGTCCGCCGCGGCCGGGCCTTTCAACGCAAGCACGACTACGATCACGCCCTAGCCGACGCGGATCAGGCGATCAAGCTCGATCCGAATTCCGCGGCTGCCTATGGCCAGCGGGGGGAATTCTTCGCGGAAAAGGGAGACTACGATAAGGCCACGCGCGATTTCGAAAAGGCGCTCCAGATCGACCCCAAGAACACGCTCGTCCGCTATTTTCGCGCCGGGATGCGAATGAAGCAGGAAGACTTCGACGCGGCCATCGACGACCTCAACGAATTGATCAAGCTCGAGCCGAATTCGGCATACGGCTACACCGCTCGCGGAGCCGCATGGTTGCAAAAAGGGGATTGCGAGGCGGCGCTAAAAGACCTCACCGAAGCGATCCTCATCGATCCCAATAGCCCACTGCCGTATTACGAGCGCGGCTACGCCTGGCAGAAAAAGCACAGCACAGACAGCGCCATCGAAGACTTCAACACCGCGATTCGCATCGATCCAAAATATGCCCGGCCCTATGTCGGCCGGGGATATTCGCTGAGCAAAAAAGGCCGCTTCGACGACGCGATCAAAGACATTTCCAACGGCCTTCGGCTCGCTCCGCGCGACGCCCGGATTCTGGTGGTGCGGGCCAGTGTTTGGGAGAAAATGCACAAGCTCGACGACGCATTGAAGGATCTGGCCGACGCGATTCAAATCGACCCGAAGCTGTCGCCGGCATACAATCTCCGTGGGAATGTGTTCGAGAAAAAGGGGGACTACGCCGCGGCGGCGAAAGATTTGAACGAGGCGATGCGATTGGAATCGAAGCATTCCGCGGCGGCCTACAATTCGTTTGCTTGGCTCTATGCCACCTGCCCCGACGCCCGCTTTCGCGATGGCGCCAAGGCGCTCGAATACGCGCGGCACGCCTGCGAAGTGACCAAATCGCAAGAGTGGGCCGATCTCGACACGCTCGCTGCCGCCTATGCGGAAACCGCTGATTTTGCCAATGCCGTCAAGACAGAAGAGCAGGCAATCCACCTGGCCGCCGAGGATCCCGATGTGCCGAAAATGCAAGGGCGCCTCGCGCTCTACAAAGCCGGAAAGCCGTTTCGAGAAAGACTAAGCGGCGAGGTACCCGCGAAGCCCGCAGAAAAAATCCCGGCAGCGCAGAAAGGCCAGGCAAAGGAGTGAACGACGAATTCAAACATCGTTCTCGGACAGCGTTCTTGATTCTGTGTGCGATCGCGATTGTCTGTCAGCCGGCAATTCAGCAGCGGGCGGCCGCAAAGGAAGTCGAAGAACAATACCCCGCCGGCCAAACCCATCTCACCTACAGCGTCAAAAATGGCCTCCGCGAAGGCCCGCTGACGGAGTTCTATGAAAACGGCGCTCCGAAGGTCAAAGCCTTCTACAAAGACAATCTGCTCACCGGCAAATACGCGACCTTCTATCGCAACGGCAAACCGCAACTCACGGCCGCCTACCACGCCGGAAAGCTGCAAGGCAAACTGACGGAGTTCGACAAGCTCGGCCATCTCCAGCGCGAGGCGACCTATCGCGACGGCCTGCTGAACGGCCCGGAAATTCTCTACGAAGACGAATTGCCGCTGTGGCAAGTCAAGTGGGTCGATGGCCAAGCCGCCAAGATCAACGGGCTGCCGGTTTATCCGCGATCGCAAGACGAACTTTGGCATTCGCTGCAGGCGATCGCGCGCGGCGAAAGCGCGACGCGCTCCATGGGCGGCAAGACAACCTCGGCCGCGGCTTCCGCGTCCGACACCGACCGCCTGCTCGCCGTGCGGCGGCTCAATGCGTATCGTTATCTGGCGGAGCTTCCGGCCGACGTCGGCATCGATGCGGCGCAGAACGCCGCCGCGGAATTGGCGGCCAAATCGGCCGTCGATTCGGGCACCGCGGCGCAACCGCCCACCGAGTCGGCCAATCCCGGCTTGTCGGCGGCTCGAAACGATGCCGTCCGCAAGGCCATCGCGAATTGCTCGATTTTTTCCGGCCGTGAGCGAATGCCCGACGCGATCGACGAGTTCTTGCGCGGCTCGACGACCGAAACGTCCGGCGGCTTCGACGATCGCCGCTGGTGCCTGAATCCGGCCATGCGCACGATCGGCATGTCCCGCTCCGGCGACGTCGTGGCGCTCTTTAGCCACGACGATCGCCGCAAGATCGGAGCCGATTGGCAGCCGGCTTTGTTTCCTTGCCGCGGATTCATGCCGGTCGAATTCTTTTCGGCCGATCAGCCGTGGATGGCCTTGATCAATCCGGGCCGCATCACGCTCGATCCCAAGAAGTTCGACGTGATTGTCCGCCCCATCGACAACGACGCGCATCCGGGAAAGCCGCTAAAGATCGTCGACCGCCGGGTGCTTACTTCGCCGCAAGGGCTGCCGACGGCGCTGGTGTTCAAGCCGGCGGGAGCGGAAGTCGCGGCCGGGCGGCATTATTGGGTCGAGATTTGGGGCCTCAAAGCTTCCGGCGGAGCGGCATATCCGCTGCAATATCTGGTCGATTTCATTTCGGTGCATCCGGAAGATGGGGCCGCGCTGGCACTCGAGGGCGTGCCCAGCTATCCACGCACGCTCGACGATCTCCGCCGCGGATTGCAAGCGATTTACACAACGGTTCCACCCCCGTTCGCTCCCGCGGCGTCGAATGCCGCGGCTTCGCAACCAAAAAGCGCCGCGACGATCGATCCCGCGGCCGATGCCGATGCCGTTGCCGCCGTCCGCCGCCTGAACGCTTACCGCTTCGTGTGCGGGCTGCCAGCCAACGTCACGCTCGATGCGGAGCAAACCTATTACGCCCAGGCCGGCGCGAAGCTGCTCAAGGCCGTCGGCAAGCTCGACCACACGCCGGCCAATCCCGGCCTGCCCGAAGCAGAATACAAAGACGGCTACAACGGAACCAGCCATTCGAACATCTATCAAGGCAGCCCGAATACGCCCCTGGCCAGCACCGTCGATGCCTACATGAACGATTCCGATCCGAGCAATATCGATCGCGTGGGGCACCGCCGCTGGTGTTTGAATCCGGCGATGCAAACGACGGGCTTCGGCAAATACGAAGGATTTTCGGCGATGTGGAGCTTCGACAATCGGCGGCCGAACGCGGGCGCCTGGGACATCGTCGCCTATCCGGCTCGCGGTTATATGCCGGTGGAGTATTTTTCGCCCGACCACGCCTGGTCGCTGATTTGGAATTCGGCCCACGTCAAATTGGTCGCCAAGGATGCCGAGATTTCGATCCGCCGCCTCGACGACGCGCTGCATCCGGGCGAGCATTTGGAACTGGCCTATAAGAACGTGGAAACGAGCGGATTCGGCGGCGGCCCGGCCGTGATCTTCAAACCGAAATCGCTCGACATGACGCCGGGGCGGCGCTACGGCGTCGAACTAAAAGGAGCGACGGACCCTGCCGGCAAACCGCTCGCGATCCGCTACCTCGTCGAATTCGTCGACCTCGGCGGACGGCCGGCGGCGAATAGGAAATAGGCCCGCCTCTCGAAAATCGAGGTTCGTTTGGCGGCCCTGTCGGAGGCCGACGCGCGGCGAAATGCATCCGCGACCGAGTCGCGATTTACGCAGCACGCGCTCCGCGGGTTCCCGCCGCGATAGGACGCTCTCTCCTTGCCGGCGATGCGGGCTCTGGTGCTCACTGCGGCCGGCGGCCGACTTGCCGGGATGGGCTGGCTCAACGCGGCTCGACGGGCCGGTTTTCTACGAGCGAGGTCTGCCAATCTTCGTGCAGCCGCAGGGCATCGAACGGCGTGGGGGATTTTAGAGAGTGTCCCATTGAAGGATCGAGACTGCACGTCGGGGAGGCTGTCAGCCACGATCCAAAAACCGAATCTCTCCCTATGCTTGCCATTCACGCGGCGGGAATAGTATGCTTGAGTTTGCGGTGACGAGACGGACGCATCGGCCGCAAAAACCTCTTCGCAAAAAAATGAGGCAGCACGACGATGGTCAAATTCCGGAAGGCCAAGTTCTTTCTAGCGTTCGCCTTACCATTATCGGCCGGTGTGTTTGGCGCTGGCACAGGCATCGTGCTGGCAGGCCCTGCCGGCGCCGCCGGTCGCCCCGCCACGGCAACGAGCACAGTTCCCGTCACCGATCAGCGGATCAACGGGTTCATCGCCAAATTGGGTGATCCTCAATACGCCGTTCGTCAAGAAGCGCAAGAGCAATTGGCTAAGCTCGGCCCGGAAGCGTTCGATGCGCTCGTGGCGGCCCAAGAAAACGACGACTTGGAGATCGCGGCTCGGGCCCGTTATCTCGTGCATCTGATTCGCATCGATTGGATTCACGACACCGACTCTCCGCAGGTGAAAGAAGCCCTGCAGGACTACGACACGAAAAACTTGCGCGATCGGAAGGCCGTCATGTTGCGGCTCTGCCAGATGCCGCGCAGCGAAGCGCTCGAGGCGCTGTGCCGGTTGATTCGCTTTGAAAAGGCGGCGGTCGTGGCCAAGGAAGGGGCCTTGTGCATCATCCTGCAGCACGAACCGGCCGACACCGCTTGGCCTCAGCAAGCCAAACTGATCCTGCGCGCCCTTACCGGCAGCGACCGCGCCCCGGCCCGCTGGCTGCGCAACTACGTGCGCGGGCACGATGATCCCGAAGGAGCGCTTGCCGAATGGGACAATCTCGTGGCGGAAGAATCGACCGTCACCGACGGCGGCGATCAACAAGGCGAAACGCAGGTGCAAAATCTGCTCATGCGCAACTATGCCCAAATGCTGATGGCCCATCACCATCGCGAACGGGCGATCGCCGTCATGCGCAAGATGGTCGGCCGCGTGAACGACAACGTCGACTCGCTCGTCAGCTTCGTCGATTGGCTCGTCGAGGAGAAGGCGTGGGAGGTGGTCGACGAAACGGCCCGGCAATTCGACCGCACGTTTGCCGCCGACCGGACGTTGCTCTATGCCGAAGCCCAATCGTTCAAAGCCCGGGGAGATGAAGCGGCGGCCGAGAAATATGCCGATCAGGCGTTCAAGATCTCCTCGACTGAGCCGGAAGACGAGCTGGCCCGATTTGAAATTGCCCAACGGCTTTACATGCACGGGATGGTGGAATGGTGCGAGAAGGAATATCGCCGCATCGTCGATAGCGATCCGCCGGAGAGCCGGGAAGTGTTAAAAAGCCGCACGATCCTGGCCGAAATGTTCCACGACCAGCAGCGCGACAAGGAAGCGGCCGACATATTGAAACCGCTCGTCGATCAGTTGAAGCGAAACGGCGAGCTGGCCCAAAAAATGGTCGGCGAATATGAAATGCGCCCCGGCGCGATCCGAGCGCAATGGCACTATTATCTCGCGTGCCAATTCCACGCGAAGCACGACACCGGCAAAGAAACCGACGAACTCGACGACGCGATCGACAAAGGCGACCCGGCCGATCCCGATCCCGACGTGCTCATCGCCCTCTATCACTTGCCCAATCAAACTCCGCAGCAACACAAGCAAACGCTCGACTTGATCCATCGCGCGATCCAGTCGTACGAAATCAGCCTCACCGGCCAATCCGATTCCGAGCGTTCGCGAACCTACTACAACGAATACGCCTGGCTGGTCTCCAACACCGAGGGAGATTTTGACCGGGCGCTCGACTATTCCAAGAAATCGGTGGAACTATCCCCCGGCGAAGGCGAACTCTTGGACACGCTCGGCCATTGCTACGCCGCGAAAAGAGATTTCGAAAACGCGGTGAAGTATCAAACCAAGGCGGTCGAGCTGGATCCGAGTTCGTCGCAGATTCGCCGTTCGCTCGACGAATTCCGCAAAGCACGCGACCAATCGCAAGAGCACGCGAAACCGGCAAAGTAGCAGGCACGCGCCGTGTGCCGTCTGCGCCGCACTGCGCTTTGCCCCTCATGTAGCGCCGAAGGCACGCGCCGTGTGCCTGCTACTTTGGTTCCGCGGCAATCATCGCCCATGCCGGAAGCGGCGGCTGAGTTCTTCGAGTTCGCGGCGTTCGTCGGGCGTCAGGCTGGTTTCTCCCTCGCGGCTGATCTTTTCCAAGATCTCATCAACGCGCTTTTGCACTTCGCGCTGCGTCTGCGGCTCATCCTGTTCGGAGCGGACGCGCAATTTCGGCCCGCCGATCTTGGCCCATTTCGGCCAGCGCCGCGGCACGAGCGACGCCAGGCACCAACCGGTCTGCACGTAAAGCAATCCTAAGAGTGCGCCCGCGATATGCGCGGCATGGGCCGTGTTGTCGTGCGGATTCTTCGATACGACGCCGAAAAAATCGAGCCCGACGTAAAAGATGCCGAGCGCCCATGCCGGAACCGGCAACACGAAATAGAACAGAAACATCCGCTTCGGATAGTTGATAATATAGACGACCATGATTCCCATGATGGCCCCCGAGGCGCCGATCACCGGAATATCGCTCTTCGAAAAAAATTGCAGGCAAACCCAGGCCAACCCCGAGCAAATCACCAGGCTGAGGTACAGCCGCATAAAATTGTCGCGGCCGTAGAGCCGTTCGACATCGGGTCCAAACACCCACAACACGAACATGTTGCCGCCGATGTGCATGATGCTCGACGGATCGTGGGCAAACCCGTAGGTCAACAGCGTCCAAAAATCCCATGGATGGCTGATCAAATCGGGCCAGAGCGCCATGTGCGCGTCCAGCCAATGTTCGTCGCGGCCGACGCGGTCCGTAAACTGGTCGACCACGAAAATCGCGACATTGATCACGATCAACGTGGTCACCGCCGACCAATTGCCGAATGGCGAGCGGCGCGTTTCGCTGCGGTAGTAGTCGCGATCGTAAATGCCCATCGTCGAGCAGCCCGGCCGGAGTTATTGGAAATCGCTTTTCAGCATGGTACTCGGCGACAGGCCCGAGGGGCTAGGGGCGACGCACGCGCGAAACCGCAAGCGAGCTTCCGTGCCGTTTCGGTTTGGGGCTCGCCCGCGGTTTCGCGCGTCGCCCCCCGCTGCTAGCAATCCGTTTCCAGCAGCGATTGGATCACCGGATGGCCATATTTCGCGCCGCCAGTATGAATCGTCAGATTCGGCAACGGCTGGGCAACGCCGGGGCTGTGCGTATGGCCGCAAAAGACCGTGAGCTGCCGATCGGCGTGCCGGCGCATCGTTGCCAGCAGCACGTCCCCCATCGCTTTGCAGGTGAAATGCGGGGCCCATTCGTCGTCGGAAATCTGGCCCTCGTGCCAACAGGCTTCGCGCAGCGGCGGTAGATGCGTCGCCAGCCAGACGCGCGGATATCGCGCCAGCGCGACTTCCAGCCGCTCGCGAACCGCCTCCGCCGCAGCGTCGCCCAACGCCATGAGCACAGGCCAGCGCTGCGACTTCGTCATGTGCGCCAGCTCGGCAATCAACCGATAGTCGTACATCATGACCATCGACCGTTCGTAGTCGCCAAGCCGCGCGTCGGCCCAGCCGTCGTGGCCGATCAAGCCCAGATCGGGCGACAATTCGATTGCTTCGGGCTGCGCGGTCAGATAATGCAAATTCGGCCGGCCGCGGCACAAATCGACGACCGCCTGCCGCACCCCTAGAATCGAGCCGTAGTAGAAATCGTGATTCCCCAACACGAAATAGATCGGCCGATCGAGGGCCGAATCCATTTCCGCGAGCCGCTCGACGACGTGCGGAGCGTCGGAAATATCGCCGGTCAGCATCACCGCGTCGGCCCCCCTCTTGCGCACCTCCGCCAGAAACGCCTGCACCTGCGGTGGCTCCATGAAATCGAAATGAATGTCGGTAAGCCAGGCGAGCATCGGAAAGCAAGGGTGAGGGTGAGGGGACAGGTCAGGGTGAGGAAATAGGGTTCGGCGTTAGTTCCTCATTCGAGCTTCGTCATTCTTTAGACATTCGAGCTTCATTCGTCATTTCCTCCATCGGGTGGCGACTAAAGAAATCCCACATCCGATCGTTTGCCGAAATCAGGTGCGTCGATCGGCCCAGGAAAAACAAACGCGGATGGCGGCCGGGCCACGTGTGGCCGCCCCCTTCGACGATGTACAACACCACCTCCGCGCAATCGCGGCCCGGGCCATACGTCTTGCGAACCACGGCCTCGACCCCGCCATCCGGCCAGCGAACGTCCGATTCCAATCGCCATATGTCCGGCTCCGTTGGGCAGCCGTCGGCCTTGATCCAGGCTTGGATCGCGTGTTCGACCGAAAAATGTTCGGTCCCGCTCACGCTCTTTCGCCCGCGCCCGCCGCCGATCGGGCAGAAATCGTCGTCGCTGCCATGAAAATGAATGACCGGCACCGGCCGTATCGGCGCGCATGTCGCGGTCCCCATGGAACCGGCCACGGGAGCGATCGCCGCAATCTGGTCTGACAATTCCGACGCCAGGCGGTAGCTGAAAATCGCCCCGTTCGACATGCCGGTCGCAAACACCCGCCGGCGATCGATCGCCGCGACGGTCGCCAGGTCGCTCAACAGCCCGCGAACGAACGCCACATCGTCGATCTGCTGCTGCCGGGCATAGCCGCAACAATTGCCGCCGTTCCAGGTGAGCACGCGCGGCAGCCGGCCGCTGCCGTTGGGATAGACGCAAAGAAATCCGGCCGCGTCGGCCGTTTCGCTCAGGCCGCAAAATCGGGCCATCTGCTCGCCATTCGAGGCCCCGCCGTGAAACGCCAAAACCACAGGCATGGCCGTCGCTCCGTCGTACTGCGGCGGCACGTGAATCCAATAGCGCCGCTCGAGGCCGCCCACCGAGAGAGTGCGGCAAGCATCGCCCGGCCTAAGCGGCGAATCGGATGACATTGTTCTGGTTGGCGCATTCACGGGTAGGCATCAAACCGGCGGTTCGACAATACTATACACAAAGCAGCCGCCTTGCATCGGGCGATTCACCAGCCCCGCCCGCCGACTATTCGGAGCCGAATGCATGTCGAACACGTCGAACTTCAACGCGCTCGCCGAGCACTACGCGCAATTTCGCCCCGGCTATCCGCTCGCGATCTTCGAGCAGCTCCGCGCATGGATTGCCGCCGACGTGCTCGAGCACACGCCGCTATTGATTGATGTCGGCTGCGGAACGGGCATTTCGACCCGCCGATTGCGGGCCGCGTTCGGCGATGCTGCGAAATTCCAACTCGTCGGCCTCGAGCCATCCGACGAAATGCGAAAGCAAGCCACGGAAGGAACGCCGGCCGCAGACCGGATCGAATTTCGCTCGGGCGTTGCCGAGTCGCTGCCGTTTGCCGACGGCTCGGCGGCGCTGGCGATGGCGGCGCAGGCGGCCCATTGGTTCGATCGCGAGCGATTTTACGCCGAAGCGGCGCGAGTGCTCGCGCCGGGCGGAATCGTGGCGCTGGTGTTCAACAATCGCCGCTGGCAAGACGATGCGTTTCAAGAGGATTTCGAAACGTTGCTGGAGCGAATTAGCCCAGGCTATTCGCGCTCGTATCGCGATTTCGCGTTTCTTGCGGAACTACAAGCCCAAAACGATTTCGGACCGGCCGCGCAGTCGCACGTCGATTGGATTCGGCCGATGACCTGCGCCGAATTCTTCGGCATGTGCCTTTCGACCACGTATATCCATCGCGCGATCGAAGCGTCGAGCCAATCTGCGATCGAATCCGAAATCGAGTCTCTGTGGACCCGCCACCTCGAGCGCGACCAATCTCTCCCCGTCCCCTACCGCACCACCCTCCTAACCGCCCCCCGCCGCAATCCTAACCACTAACCACTAACCACTACTTCTTGTCGAAATCCACATACACATGCTGCCCGCCGCTGTGGTTGGCCAGCCGGATGAGCATGTTTTCGTGCGTGGTGTCGGGGGGCGAGATCTGGATTACGTTGATCACGGTCGCGGCGGTGTTGGCCCGTTGCACGCGGGCCAATTCATCGGCCGTCAGATCGTCGGGCGGATCGCCGTCGGTGAGCATGAAGATCGCGTCGGGATGCATCCGCAGGGCCATGAGCAGTGCATCGGCATGCTTGGTGCCTCCGCCGGCTTCGATGCCATCGACCCATTGCTTGGCCGCCCGTTTGTTGGCATCGCTGGCGAAGATCAGCCGTTTGCCGGTCGGATCGATTTGAAACATCTTCTGCGCATGGTTGTAGAAGATGATGTAGAACTGCTGCAGATCGCTGAGCGCGTCGATGCTCCGCAGCAGCTCGGCTTTGGCCCGATTGAGGGGCTTATTGCCCGGCACGCCCATGCTTCCGGAGCGATCGAAGACATAGACGAATTTGGTGCCTTTTCCTTCGACGCCGAGGAGCGTCGCCTTCCCTTCGCTAAGCGCCGCCGTACTCCCCGGCTCCGCCGCCGCAGCGGTCCGTGGCGATGGATCGCCCACGAGCCAAAGCGTGGCCAGGATTGCCCCAAGCACGATCGGCACGGCCGCAAATCGCGAGATTGCAATCGCCAATCGCCGCGCGAACATCGATCGATCCTCCGAGAAAGCGTTTCCCCTCGACCGATTGTAAGCCGCCGCCGCAGTCATCGTCCAGCAAATGCCCCGGCCGGCAAGCGAACTCGCCCCAACGTAGCAGGCACACTCCGTGTGCCGTCTGCCCTGCTCCGTGCGCTGTCCACCGCGAAGCGTCGAACGCCACCAGGCACCCCGTGGGATCGCTGCGAGAGTCAGCGGCGCGATCGTCACGTATTTTGAATTCCGTTTCATTGATATAGACTCGCCGAGCAGATTCTCGTTGCTCAAGAACCGCACATTCCGTCCGCGAGGCTCGCCAATGTGATCCTCGTGTCGCGGCCTTGCGCTCAACGGCGCCCCGGAAATATCGGACCCCTCTAATCGCCCTCATGCAGATCTTTTAGCAAAGCGTGCAGAACCGATTCTTCATGGACGGCTTTGCCGGACGCAAACATCGCCTGCCGAAGTTCGAAGTCCCAAGGAGTGTCGCTGGGCTTTCCCTTCAGAGGTCGGCCGCACGCGACCGATCTGTAATCGCCGGCGGCAAAACGCCAGGGGACGAACTGGGAAAGGTTCCATAGTCGCCTTGCGATCCGAATGCCGCCCCAGTCAAAATCGCCATGATAATGAAGCGAAAAGCCCTGCCCGCGCAGTAGACCCAGGAGAGTCTCCGCCGCCAGATTGGGCTGTCCTTCGACGCTGACAAGCGGACGGCAGCGGAGTCCAAGCCGATCGGCGGCCGCGGAGACGATGCTGGGATTCTCGCAGACGAACACCTTGCGGCCGGCCGTTGGATCGAATTGGCAGCTCGGCACGTGCCGGAGTTGACGAAACGTAACGCGGCACGGTTCACCTTGGCGACGGTACATGTGCAGGGCGTCGCCCAATGGTGTTCCGCTGAGCGCCGGCAGATTCAGAACCAGCACCGTGGCGCACAGTTGATCCGGGACAACACCGACCGCCGACCATGCGGCACGCGTCGTGGTTGCGTTGCGAGGAGGATCAACCGCCGCAAGGGCCGCAGCGGCGCGGACCGACAATCGCCCACGATCCGTATCGGAATCGAGCGCATGGCTGTCGCCAAACAGGTCGGCCGACAATTGCGCAAGCGGAATCGGAGGCTGGCTTGGCAGCCGGTCGAGGACCACAAACATGTCGTCGATCAGCTTGCGAGCGATTGTCGGATCATCGCCGCAACGGCGACGAATCCAACCACCGCCCTGAAGATCGACGAGCCAGCCGCGCAGCGAATCCGAGTGGGCGCAGCGATCGAAGGCCTCGCTCCAAAGGGACTTCCACGCGTCTTGTTCGCAACGGCGACGGCCGCGCTCGTCTTCGACGGAATTGCCGTGGGCCGCTTCGACAAGATGACGGAGCGATCCGAATCGTTCGTCGCGGATGGCGATTTGCGTCAATATATCCAGGTCGATCGAGCGGCCGCTGGTGGCCCGTCCACCCATCAATGCGGCGATGGCGCGGCGTTCCGAGTCGTCGGCATCGTGGAGCCGGATGCGGCCGGTAAGCGGCCGGCCTCGGCGAAGTCGCTCCACCAGGCGATCTAGCAATCGCCTGAGATCTGGCTGACGAAATCGGCTGGCCAGCGGATCAAGTTCCATTTTCGCCATCCGCACGTTTTACGGAATCGGCGCCCGACATTACCTCGGCGGCACTCTGCCCGTTCGCATGCGTCGCGAAATCCGCCGCCGATGCGTCCGCGGGCAACATAATCGCGGGACCGAGTTGCCGTTTTCCATTCCAAATAAAGACCTCGTTCAAGACGGCCGCCAGATCGGGGGCTCGCGACAAACGGCAGATCGCCAATGCGGGCACCGATGGATAGCAGCCGCGCTCGTTTTCACTGGTCATCAGCACGTCCAGGTCGAACGATACGAGCAGTTCCATGCAACTTCCCCGATTGTCGCTGCTGATGCCGGCAAATGCCTCGTCCAGGAGGATGAACCGCGGGGCATGTGGATGGGCCGATCGATAGTACGCGGCCGCCGCGGCAAGCTGAGGCAAGGTGAGCGCGATTGCCTTCTCGCCGCCGCTGCCTGGACCGTAAGTGCGACGCGTCAGCAGACGCCATGGTTGCTCGGGCCCCGATCGACGTTCGATCCGCAGGACGTGCCAACGTCGATAGTCCAGGGCCGCCCGCAATTGCTCGTAATGAGATCCGACATCGTTGTGGATTCGTTCGGCCTGAATCTGCCTCTGCAGAAAGTGGATCAAGGACTCGCGCTCCTCGGCCGACCAAGTTTCCTGCATGCGGATCATCACGCCACGAGCGGCATGCAACTCCGGCGACGCGTCCTCGGTTAATTCCAGCCGAAACCGCATCTGCATTCCGGTGCTCATCGGGCGCCGGGCCACCTCGCGATTCATCAATTCGACTAGCTCGGCGGCCTCGTGTAGTCGACGGTGTAGTTCCGAACCAACTTCGCCCAGTAAAAAATCTTCAAAGACGCGGCGTTCCTTCTCGCTCAATACCCGCTCGTGGGCATTGACCTCTTCCTCCAATTGCTCGGCAAGCTGATCGATGCGCACGATCGTGCCCCGAAATGGGACGTGGACCAATTGCATTCCATCGGCCAGGAATTCAGGTTCGGGAGTAATATCGCGGGCCGCGAGGCGCGATCGCAACGCCTCGCGCTCCGTATGCACGCGCGTTTGCGAGCGTTGCCAGGCGTCGTCATCGTGCTTGACCGTTTGGCTTTCGCGCTCGATGAGGCGGGCCAAATCGATTCCATCCGTCATCGACCAGGGAATGTCTGGTGAAGCAAGGCCGAGCGCGGCCACCTTCAACAATCCTCGCTCGGCCCTCGCTTGCAAGAACTCGACGGCTTCTCGTCGTGCGCGGTCTTGCCGACTTATTTCGTCAGCATATTGCAGGCGCTGGTTTCTTAAGACGGCCAGTTGCTCGCCAAGCTCCGCGAGTTCGTTTTGCAAGGATTTCTGTCGCTCCTTTTCCTTGCTCAGTTCGCTACGCGAGTCCGCGAGTCTGGCGATTATCTCCTTGGCTGCGGCGCCGCAAGTTTCCAAAAGGGTCTGCAACTCGACTTCGCGCTGATGGGCGGTCTGGCGGCTCAACTCCAAATTTCGGTGAGCTTCGCCATGAGCTTCGCCGGCCTGTTGATGTTCCGAGCGGGCCTGATTCAGCCGCTCCAATTCGAGCGTCAACGTGTGAAATAATTGCTCCAGGATTCGGAGTTCCTGCTCATAACGGTCCAACGTCGCCAATAGTTCGTTCGCCCGGTCCGACCAGTCGGCCAAACCCATATCGGACGCATCCTGATCGCGCCGGCTCACGAGCGAATTGAGCCCGCATTGTTCTCGCTGCTCGAGCTCTGCCGCTTCCCGCCGGCGCAACTCGGCCATCGCCGCTTGGCGCTCGACCTCACGCCAATGCGCCAACGCCTCGCGAAGCGGCAATTCGATTGGCAGATTGCGTTGCTCGTCGTTCAACCGCTTTCGCCTCGCGCTCAATTCTTCCAAACGATCGGAGAGCGAATCGTCTTCGATCATGCCGGCATTCACGGCCACTTCGATTTCCTCGATCTTCCTCCGGCGATGCCGTCCGCGCGCGGAGGTCCCGATATATTGCGAATCCTCCTTTTGCCAGCAGCCGGTCAGCGCGCCATTCCGCCAGTGGCCCGTCTTGTCGACCCACACCCGGCCGGCGTCCGTTCCCACGCCGATTCGCCGAAGGATCGCATCGACGGTTTCGCGCGCGATCCCCGATTCCGAAAAACCTCCGGCCGGCGCGAGCACCCGCGAAAGCTGGCGTTCGAACGGAAGATCTTGCGACTCGGACACGTCAAGAATCGTATCATTCCTATCCGCATCGCGCAGGCGCCCCTCCGATTCGATCCAAGCGTCGAGCAGGCCCGACGCTTCGAGTGCCGCTTCCCAGCCTGCATGTTCTGATGTTGGAACGGATTCGGCAAAGTCGACCATCCGCCACAGCGGTGCTCCCGGTTGGGCCTGCCGTGCCACCGGGTCACGCGTCGGAGGAGCGGGCGGACATAGTTCAACGCCCGCGCGAAGTTCCGCCAATTGGTATTGCCATTCCCGTTGTTGCTGCTGGAGCATTGTGCGGCGGTGCATGGCTTCCGCCTCGTCCGTGGCGATCGTGGCGAACGAACGGCGCAGGGCTTCGTCCACCACGTTCGTCAGAGGGCTTGCCCCGCTGGCTTCCTCGGCCCACTTCATCCAGGAAATCTCGATCGCCGGCAAATCGAAAAAGTCGCATCCCAATTCCGTCGAAGCGCCGTGCCATTGCAAGATGCCCGTCCATAACGACGCACGGGTCGCATCGATAACCGATGATTCGTCGATCACGCGACTGGCGGCGCTGTCGTGGTCGCGCTCTCGATCCTCCAGACTACGGCGCGCATCACGCCAGCGGGTGCGCTGCTCGGCGATTGCCGTCTCCGCGGCGGATAGCTGCTCGGCGAGCGTCCGCCAGCGGCGAGTCTCTTTGCGGAGGATATCCATTGCCTGCCGCACCTCCGGGGAAGTCAAACCAGGGCGGCCGGCAAGGCCATCGAACCGACGTTGGTGTTCCGCCGCCAGTTCCGCCGGCGCGGCGATTAGAGAGGCCGCGGATACGGCGGACGGCAGGCCCTCAAGGCTGGCGGCAACGCGATGTTCTCCATCCGCGACCGTATTTTGTCGCTGGTGAAATTGACGCTGAGATTGGTCGTAGGCGCGTTTGAAACGCTCGACCGTGGCCTTGTCGTCATCGACCATGCGTCGTTTGTCGTCGAGCCGGTTGGCCGCCCGCGCGTCGTCGCTCTGCACCAATGCGTGAATCCGAGCATCGAGGGCCTCGATTTGCGCTTCAACCGCAGCGCCTTCCGCCATTTGACGCTGTTGTGCGACCTCGAGATCATCGAGTTGGCGGACATTGTCGCGCAAGCGCCGACTCGCGGATTCATAACTGCTGTTGGCGTTGCGAATACCGTCGGCGGCTCGCCGCAATCCGATTCGCACGTGTTGCCGATAGTGCGCGAGGAAGGATTGGGTGTGCGCCAGAGAGTCGCGCGAAGCCTGCAACCGCTGCCGGTCGGCGTCCAACGAACGAAATGCTTCGGCGGCGTTTGCCATCAAGCCGCCGGACATAGGAGGAAGCGATTCCCGTAGCGCCGATTCCAGATGCTCCAAGTCCAGCTTCTTCGCCAACTGCGGCTGACGCAATTGAAGCAGCAGATCGATCAGCGGCGCAAAACGATCGCCCAAGCGAAATAACTTATCGTCAACGGCGCGCTGGTAATCGCCGGCTCTTTCGAAGATCTCGCCCTTGTCGGCCAGCGCCTCGCTCAACTGGCGTTGCGTCAACGCCGTCTCCTGCGGCGTGACCAGGCGCAAATCTCGGTCGACGCGTTGAGATGTGATGAAAAACCAATGGTCGACGATTCCTCGGTCTTCAACCGCACGCAGCCCGCAACCGAGCGTGAGAAATTGAGGGCCTTCGGCCGGATCGCATCGCCCCAATTCCAACCAGGTGTAACCGAGCCGGTCGTGATGTTCGCCCATCAGCAAATTCCAGGCGACTTGCCTCGTCGAATCGCGATCCGGTTCGAATCGTGTCGAACGCAGATCGCCTTCGAGCAAGAATGGCAAGAGGAAGGCCAAAACACGGCTCTTGCCCGTCGCATTGACGCCGCGCAGCAACAGGCGACCGTCGGCAAACGGAAACCGCTCGTCTTGAAAGAGATAGATGTTCAGCAAGCCGGCCCGCAACGGCTGCCATCGCTCGCGACGCGGTTGGGGAAGTTGTCCCTCGAGCAATTGGCGGCTCCAGTCAATGGAGTTCAACCCGATTAGTTCTTCGCGGATCGTGGAGTCGTCGTTTCGAACGGCTGGCTCACCCTGGCTCGGCAACGGCGCGACTTCTCGCGGGGCGCTCATTGGTCGCCTCCGATGGCATATCGTGCGATGGCCGGCCTGGGCAAGATTTGGTCGCCACGGATCTCCAATAGTCCCAGGGCCTCCAATCGCGCGATGACGTCGTAGGCAAGCGATTGCCGCGCCGCGGGTTGCTCGATTCCCCTTCTCCAACGACCGGCGTGCTCAACGGTCAGCTCGGCCATCCGCGCGTGAAGTTCGCTCCAAGAAACGCCTGGCTCGGCGCCCGACCGCAGCCGATTCGCCAACCATTCGGCCATCAGCAGCGTGGCATGCCCGCGGGTGCCAGTCTCGGGCAGGCCGGTGTCCGTCAGATCCCCCTCGGGATCCAGCAGCGCAATTCCCTCTTTTCGCACTTCGGGCACCAGTCCGGTTTCGCTCGCGATTTCGTTCAACAAATAGCTCCGCTGGCTGGTCAGGTAGTCGAGTTCTTGCTCGGTGAGCAGGTCGAAATAGAGCACTGGGTTATCCAGCAAGCGTCGCACTAATTGGTGGCGGATTTGACGATTGCGAACGTCATCGGAATCCGGCATTTCCGTCTCGTGCAGCGCGCTCAGCCGTTCTTTCCAGGACAAGCGAGACAACGTCGAAGGAGGGTGAGTGACGCACAGCAGCGACGTCAACACCGCGCGATTGATGCGATACAGCGCATCGCCGGTTCCGCGCACGAACTGCTGATCGTCGCCATCGTCGCGAACCATGACGTGCAAGGATTCGAGCAGGCGAATAACGCTCACCATGTCACGGCGACAGTCTTGCTCGGCCAGGTCGAATTCAAAACCGCCGGCTTTCAGTCGCGGCTCGGCACTGGCCGCCAACTGCGTGCGACGCGCCACTTGCTCCAGGGTTGTCTGTCGATCCTCGTTTTCGAGGATGGCTAGCACCAGGCAAAGCAATGCGTAACGTCGGCGAGGCAGTGGCTGACCGCTCGAACACTCGATCGCCCCGCGAGTGCAGTCGTCTAAGGTGGCCGGAGTTTTTCGCAGTCGAACTAGATCGGTTTGAAACACCAACGTCCAGCCCGCCATGCGTGCCAGCCAATCGTGGAGATAGGCGGCGTGTCGTTGCACGAGCCGATATTCGTCGGCATGCGCTCCGCCGGCGGGGAGGATCGCGTGCATGAGGAGGGCTCGCAACGCCGTTTGCCGCTCGGTCGATTCCGTCTCCGCAGATGCGCTGCGCAATTGCCCGTCGGCCGGCAGGCGTTGTGCGCCGCGAGTGTTCGTCGAGCGAACGGGCTCCGGCGACGGCAATTTTTCGACGCGAACCGCTGAGTCAATCATTTCGCGATTCTCCCGCCCAACGCTAACTAGTCCGTGCCCGCGTGTTCGACGCAGATCAACGCATCGCGCAGGTGCAAGTATCCCTCGGACGTTTCGATCGTTGCTACGCGCCGCGCCACGTTCCGATCGACCTGAATCCGTAGCGAGCCATCCTCGCTGTACGCCGCTATCGGACCGGCGCTGCAGTTCGAAACCGCGGCCGCGCGATCGAGCAGATCGAGCAAGATCAGCAACGCTTCGTGGTGCAGTTGGCCAACTTCAGCCAATCGCCGAGGCCCCAAGGCGACCAACGACGACCGCGCGAGGGATGCCCGCCGATTCTCGATTTCGGCTCGGTTGCGCAGTTCGGCAAGTTCCGCCGCACGGCTAACGACCCGTCGGACAACCGCCGCAGGTTGCAGGCCTGCCTGGCGCAGCCGAGGCGAGATATAGACTCCGGGAGCATCGAGCCAACTCGTGCCGGATCGAATCGGCCGGGCATCCTCTTGGTCGAGCGCGGTTTGGTTCACTGTCAAATGCCGTGCGGGCGAAATTCCAAACGCCGCGCGCCACAGGGTGTGCGCCTGGCGATCGTCCGCGGCTTCGACAAACCATGTCGCCAATTCGACGAGATCGGCTCGGCGGTCGCTCCGCGTCGCTCGGCGATCGTGCAATTGCGCCGCCAGGGCGAGCAACCGCGGAATCGCCGCGCCGGCCGCGGCGCGTAACTGCTTGACCTGCGGATCGCCCTCCACACCCACGAACCAATGGCGCAGGCCATGCCAACGCTGCCGCCACCGTCGCTCGCTGGCCGCCGAGATCGCGGCTCGATCGGCCTCGTCTTTGGCGAAAGCAGCGCTCGCTTCTTGTCCGGCGGCCGCCTGCAACAATGGTTCCGCCTTCGGTTGCAGCATTTCAAGCCGGGCGGCAATGGCTCCGGCCTGACAGGTCAACTCCGCTAAAAACCGCCGCAAGTAATCGATGAGCCGCTCTTTGTAGAGCAGAAACGCATCGAGATCCGCGCTCGGACCCTCGGTTTGCTCGTGCAGCCACCGGAAGAAGGACTGTGCGTGTTCGGTCAGTTGTTCGGTATCGATCGAGATGGCCCGCAAAATCGTCAGAAGCTTGCCCGCATCCGGTTGCGAATCGTCAACGAGCGTCAGCAACTCGGCCAGGTGATCGCGGATTCGCGCCAAGGCCGCTGCTTCCAACACGACGGACTGATCGAGTGTTTCCAGAAATGACGTGGCCGCACGTCCCGCGGCCTCACCCGTTGCCGTGAGTTGATACAACAGGCGGCGGCGATGGAAATCGGCGACCGTGGCGACGTCCGCCGTATCGTGGTAGGACTGCAGATTGCCCCAACCGACCAAGGCGTCCAAGGCAATTTCCGTCTCATCCTGCGCGACATGTTCGCCTTTGTCGGACAGGCGCAGAACCACGTCGGCCGGTCGTAAATGCAAATGAAACCCGGCCTTGGCCTCGAGGAAGATTTCAACAATCGATCGGTAAAGCAGCGTTTTTTCGACCGTCAAATAGCTGAAGCACTCAAATGGATCCCTGCAATGCGGATCGACTCCTTTCGCGATATGATTCGTTGCATTCCCGTTTTGGCTATAATTCTGCGACATCGATTCTGCCGAGCTCTCGGTTCCTGCTGTGAACATGGGTGCATTCTAAACTTTGGGCGACAGCAAGTCATCCCATCGGTCCGGCGATCAGACGGGCGATACGAACGCAGTTCGGGCATGAGTTGCCCGTCGGGGTAACTGAGCAGACGGCTGTTGGAAATCGCCACCCGACGCGTGTACCGAGTCAGATACTTCAAAGCGCAATTCGGATCGCGGAACGGAATAATCCGCGATTTCCCGGCACAAACTGCATTCAGGCGGCCGTGGCTCAGAATTATCTCGGCGAAGATGAACACGATATTCGGCCGCGGCGACGGCTTGGCCCGCTGCGGCGGAGAATACGAGCGAACCGATCGCGAACAGCACGGCGGCGAACGCTGCCGCTCGTGCGGCGATGAATTTATCAAACGCGAAGCGTAGCGTGGCAGCGGTTCGGATGGGATGGCGTTGGACGGAAGGCTGAACACGCCGCGCGCGGGCGACGTTGGGTGCGGCTGCGTCATTGTCGCAGGCACACTGTCGCAGGCAAAAATGTAGCAGGCAAAATGTGTGTGCCGTCTGCGCGCCGCGATGCATTGCGCATTGAGCGGCGCAGACGGCACACGGCGTGTGCCTGCTCCAGACGAACCCGCTCGCCGCACCTTGCAATGCGACCGACTCGACGAGTAGTGCAGCGTGGCCTAGGCGTATTCGCGGTCAATGACGATGCCGGGCTGGGGCACGGGGTATTTGCCGTTCGCGTCGCTTGTCAGGGGCGCCGGGCCGTTCATCGTGAGTTTGTCGACCGTCGGAGCAAACTCGTGCTTTGAATTGAGAATCTGGTCGAAGGTGATGATCTGGCCGGTGTGGGCGGCCATGCGTCCCATCGAAGTGACCAACGAGGCTTCGACACCCCGCTTCACTTCGTTGTAGGGCTTGTCGTGGCGGATGGCGTCGACGAGGTCGTTCCATTCGTTCTGATACGGATTTCGCTCGTCGGCCGCGAGCTTCGATTCCCAGATCAGATTCGAGGTGTCCAATCCCTTGTAGGTCGCCGAGGGGCCGCCGATATCGCCGCCGCGAGAAATCACGGCGGTGCCTTTCGTGCCGTGGGCCGAGCTGTTGTAGATTTGGGCGCAGCCGTTGATGCACCGGCCATCCATGAGGAAGCGGGTGTTGTCGGCGAAGATGTATTCGACGGCGTAGAGGTCGAAGTTCTGATCGACATAGTCGCCGCGATAATGACGGCCACCAACCGCTTGGGCCGACACGGGCCACGCGTTTTTCATCCAGCAGCAATGGTCGATGTGGTGGATATAGAAATCGCTGTAGCAGCCGCCGCTGGCCCACAAGAAGCTGTGAAAATTCCGAATCTGGAAAGCCACTTCGGTCTGGCTCTCGGGCTTGCGGAGCACTTGGCTGGCAGCCAGCGGCCCGTGCATGCGGTAGGCCCGCATCAACACGATGTCGCCGATTTCGCCGCCGTGGATGCGATCGGCCAATTGTTGCATGGCCCGGCTATGGCGCGACATCAGCCCGACGCCCACTTTGAGATTCTTTGCCTCGGCTTCCTCGGCCAGCTTGAGCATCTTTCGCGAGGTGGGGCCATCGGCCGTGAGCGGCTTCTCCATGAAGACGTTCAGGCCCTTCTTGATGGCATAGGTGAAATGCACCCAGCGGAAGGCCAACGGCGTGGTGAAAATGGCGATGTCGCCCGGCTTCAGGCAATCCATCGCTTTCTGATAGCCGTCGAAGCCGACGAACTGCCGCTCTTGCGGCACGTCGACCCGATCGTGGAACGTCCGCTTCAAAAAGCCGTGGCTATCGCTGAGGCGGTCTTGGAACACGTCGGCCATGGCCACCAACTTGATCGGCGCTCCTTTGACATTCAGTGCATCGGTTGCCGCACCGGTGCCGCGGCCGCCGCAACCGATGAGCACGATGCGGATCGTGTTGTCTTCCGCGGCGTGAACATGCGGCGCAGCCATGCTGGCCAAGGCCGTCGCGGCGGCGACTGTTCCGGTATTCTTGATAAACTGGCGGCGGGAGGGCGCGGCGGGGAGCGCGGCCTCGGCAGCGGGTTGGTGGGTGGGATTCATCGGTGGGCTTTCCAAAAAAGAGGTGGGATGGCTCGATGTGGGGGAGGGTGCGACACGCTGTCGCGGAATGTTCGCGCTTGCGCACCAGACATTAGAAATAACTTGCCGCGAGCCGCCAAACAAGCAGCAAGTCAAAATTTACTGACCAGTTCGTGCTTACTGAGGCTACGGGCTCGCGGGGGCGAGATGGGGGCGCACGGCGGCGGCCCGAATCTTGTAACCCGCCGCATTGTTGTGCAGGCGATCGAGCAGGAAAAGATCTTCGCGCGGTTTGCCGTCCGGCCCCAGGAATTGGTCCCAAAGATCGATGTAGTCGAGGTTCTTCTTCTCAGTGGCGATATAGTCGCGAATCAAGCGGTTCGCTTCCTTCTGCTTGTCTGCCTGCGACCAACGCGAAGGGGCGGGCGAGATCGAAAGATAGGCGATCCGCGTATCTGGCAATGCGCCGCGAACCCGGGCCACGAATGCCTTGAAATCGTCGAAAACGGTTTGCGGACTCTTGCCCGCGTTGATGTCGTTCGTGCCGGCGAATAGTACGATCAGCCGCGGCTTGTAGGGAATCACGATCCGATCGGCGTAATACACGCTGTCGGCCAACTCCGAACCGCCGAAACCGCGATTGATCACCTTGTAATCGGGAAAATCTTGGGCCAGCGTCTTCCACATCCGAATGCTCGACGAGCCGATGAACAGCACGGCTCCTTGGGGTGGCGGCGATTTTTTGTCGGCTGCCTCGAAAGCACGGATCTCGCGTTCCCAACGCAGGCTCGGCGATTTCGCCGGCTTGCCGGCAGGATTTTCAACCGCCTGCGAAGTAATCACGGTCGACGACGCAAAGGCAACGGCCAGCAATGTGGCTAGCCCGAATCGGATTCTGCGGTAGCTCATGGCGGAAATGGCGTGGGGTTTGAAGTGCGAAGTGAACAGTTCCAAAAACAGCTTTGTTTCGCCGAACGACCCGTGTAGCATGACAAGAGCCGCTACGATTCGCAACGAAGCTCTTAGAGATAAACTGATGACCGATTCAAATCAACCGCGGCCGGCGATTTACCACGTCGCGGCGGCAATTGCCGTGGCGCTAGTTGTTGCGATGGGCCGCGCCGCCGCGGCACGGGCAGCGGTTGAATTCGATGTGCGGCTCGATCCGGCGACGGCTACACACGCAGTGAGCGGCCGACTGTACGTGTTTCTTTCGCGGCGACCGTCGGGCGAACCACGCGACGGGCCCGATTGGTTCGCTCCGGAACCATTTTTTGGCATGGATGTCAAAGATTTTCAGCCGGGCACCGATCGCCTTCTGAACGATGCAGCCGACGGCTTTCCCGATCGGCTATCCAAGCTGCGCCCAGGCCGGTATCGGGCCCAAGCCCTGTTGGGGCACAATCCCGATCGCTTGAGCCAAAGCCGCGCGCCCGGCAACCAATATAGCCGCGTGGTCGACGTGGAGGTCGCCGCCGGACCGGTGCAAACGGTTTCGCTGGTGCTCGATCAGCTGCAGCCGGAGAAGCCATTTCCGGATGTGCCATGGGTCAAGGAAGTCAGCATCCGCAGCGGGCTGCTTAGCCAGTTCCTCAAGCGCGAGGTGCTGGAAAAAGCGGCGGTCACGTTACCGGCCGGATACGACGATCATCCGCAGCAGCGATATCCGGTGATTTATGAAGTCACTGGTTTCGGCGGCAGCTATTGGGACGCGTTGCATCAGCGCTCGCCGCCGACGGCCGCGGCGGGCGAAACGGATTTCATCCGCGTGCTGCTCGATGGCCAATGCGATTGGGGGCACCATGTGTATGCGGATAGCGCGACCAACGGTCCGCGCGGCCGGGCGCTCGTCGAAGAACTGGTTCCCGAAATCGACCGGCGATTCCGCACGATCGCCGCGCCGCGTGGCCGGCTGTTGGCGGGGCATAGCTCGGGGGGCTGGTCGAGCTTGTGGTTGCAGGTGTCGCATCCGGAATTTTTCGGCGGCGTCTGGAGCAGCTCGCCCGATCCCGTCGATTTCCGCGATTTTCAGCGAATCGATCTGTACGCCAATCCGCCGCTGAGCATGTACTACGACGAGCCAGGCAGACCGCGGCCGATCGCCCGCCGCGGCGAAACCCCGGTGTTGTTTTACCCGTCGTTCGGCCGCATGGACGACGTGCTGGGGCGCGGCGGGCAGCTTCGCTCATTCGAGGCCGTGTTCAGCCCCCTAGACGCAGATGGCCTGCCGCGCAAGCTCTGGAACCGCAGCACCGGGCGGATCGACCCGGAAGTGGCCCGGGCTTGGGAAAAATACGACATTCGGCTGCAACTCGAGCGCAATTGGAAAACGCTCGAGCCGCTGCTGCGCGGTAAGCTGCACATCACCGTCGGCTCGCTCGACACCTTTTATCTGGACGGCGCCGTGCTCCGGCTTGCCGACTCGCTAAAGCGATTGGGCAGCGATGCCGAGATCACGATCGTGCCCGGCGCCGACCACGGCACGGTGCTCACCAGCGAATATTTTCACCGCGTGCGCCGCCAGATGACGGCGGTCGCGAACGCAACCGCGGCGCGCTAGCAAATTTCGAACGCACGAAACCGCAAGCGAGCTACAAGCTCAAACGGCCGAATATCAAACGGCCCGATATCAAACGGCGCTGTGAATTGCGCTTGCGGCCGCGCGCGTCTGCCCTGTCCCCTCACCCGCACCCTCACCTTCCCAGTCACGCCGTTCGTTCCAGTTCCGCTTCCTGATGCAGCTTGTTATAGAGCGTCTTCAAGCTGATGCCGAGTTCCTCGGCCGTTTTCGGTTTGCTGCCGGCGTTGCGGTCGAGCGAATTGCGGATCGCTTGCATTTCGATCTCGCGCAGCGAAAGGGGTTGCGACGCGTTGAACTGTGGTTGCCGCGGCCGGCCGTTGCAAAGCCGGTCGGGCAGATCGTCGACCGTGATCGGCAGCGCATCGCACAGGATCGCGGCATGCTCGACGACGTTCGCAAGCTCGCGAATATTGCCAGGCCAGGTGTGCGATTTGAGCAGATCCATCGCCTCGGGCGAAAACACTTCGTCGCCGGGCCGGATGTGCGGCCGCGATCGGGCCAACAGATGCCGGGCCAGCGCCGGGATGTCGTCGATCCGTTGCCGCAGCGGCGGCAGCGGAATTTCGAACGTGTTGATGCGGAACAACAAGTCTTCGCGAAACTCGCCGGCGCCGACCATTTCGTCGAGCCGCCGATGCGTCGCGCACACCACGCGCACATCGACCGTCTGCGGTTCGTTTTCACCGACTCGCCGGATCTCGCCGCTTTCGAGCACGCGCAGCAACTTGGCTTGCATCGCCTTGGGCAATTCACCGATCTCGTCGAGAAACAGCGTGCCGCCATCGGCGACTTCGAATAGCCCGACGCGATGCTCGTCGGCGCCGGTGAAGCTTCCTTTGCGGTGGCCGAAGAGTTCGCTTTCGATCAGATTTTCGGGCAGCGCTCCGCAGTTGATGGCCACCATCGGTTCGGCCGTCCGATGGCTTTGGGCATGCAGCGCGCGGGCGACGAGTTCCTTGCCCGTGCCCGTTTCGCCGAGGATGAGCACGCTGGAATTGGTGGGGGCGACTTTCGCGATCCGCTGGCGTACGCGTTCCATGGCCGAGGATTGGCCGACCAGGTCGCTCGGCCCTTCGGCCCGTTCGAGCCGGCGCTGGAGCGCGCGGAATTTTTGCGTCAGCTCGCGCTTCTCGCGGATCCGCGAAAGCAGCGTTTCCAGCGAGGAGAGCTTGCAAGGCTTGGTGAGATAGTCGAACGCTCCTTGCCGCAACGCAGCCACGGCCGTATCGAGCGACGATTTGCCCGTGAGCACGACGGCATCGACGTCGGGCGAAAGTTGTTTGGCCCGGGTGATCACTTGAATGCCGTTGTAGCCCGGCATGTCGAGGTCTACGAGCAAGCAATCGAACGTATGCCGCTCGAGCGCCGCGACGGCAGTGGCGCCATCCGGGCAAACGGTCACTTCGTGTCCCATCCGGGCCAGCTCGATGCGCATCAACTCTTGCAACGAAGGCTCGTCGTCGGCGAAGAGCAGTTTCAGCCCTTTACGCGGCTTGGTAGTGATGGGTGTTCTCCTTGTGCGAATCGGTAGGTGTGGATTCGGCGAGCGGCAACGTGATGCGAAGCTGCGAGCCTTTGGCGGGCCCGGCGCTGGTGGCTTCGATTTGCCCGCCATGTTCGCTGACGATGCGATACACGATCGACAGTCCCAAGCCGGTGCCCTGGCCGCCGCGTTTGCGCGTGAAAAAGGGCTCGAAGAGATGTTCGAGCACTTCTTGGGTCATGCCGCAGCCGTTGTCGGTGAAAACCATTTCGGCGAATTCGCCGGTGGTGTGCAAATCGATCGTGAGCACCCCGCCGGAATCGACGGCGTCCAGCGCGTTGGTGATCATGTTCAGCACGACCTGCTTGATCTCCTGGCCGTTCACTTCGGCGACGACGGGGCCTGCGGGCGAAAAGTTAATCTGCTTTTTCTGATACTTGCCCAAATGCCGCACCATGTCGATCACGCCTTGGATCAATTCGCTCAGATCGGTCGGCTGATGCTGCACGTCGCCCAAGCGCGAAAAATCGAGCAGCTTTTCAGTGATCTCCTTGCAGCGGAAGGCCTCGGTTTGAATCATCCGCAAATAGCGGCGCACAAGCTCGGATTGTGGGTCGTCGCCGGGCGCGATTTCCGCGAGCCGGCCTTCCAACGATTCGGCGCACATGGCGATCGAGGCCAGCGGGTTGTTGATCTCATGCGACACGCCCGCCGCCAAAAACCCGACGCTCGCCAATTGTTCGCTGCGCACGACTTGCCGCGTGCGCAGTTGCACCTGATGATCCAGATCGTCGCGAATCGCCTGGAAGCGCGAGGTCATGTCGTTGAGCGAACGGGCCAGCTCCGCCATCTCGTCTTGGCTGTCGAGCTGAATCCGGTAGCCGAAATTGCCCGCCGCCACCACGCGCGATCCTTCGAGCAGCACCTGCAATGGGCGGAACACCCAGCGGTAGAATAGATGCACGAGCAAGACGAACGTCACCAATGCCAAGATCGTCGTCAGCCACGTGAGGATGATCAGCGTGCGGTAGCGGCCGCGCACCTCGCCGGCTAAATCGTGAATTCGGCGGTACAAAAAACTAGGCAGTTTGCCCGACAATCCCTGTGCCGAATCAAGCTGCGAATTGAGCTGCTCGAGCCGCTTGGCGTCGAGTGGCCATGCCGACGATTCCGCCAGATCGGCCAGTCGGGCGATCGTTTCTTGCATTTGCGCGACCACCGCTCGTTCGCTGCTGCGGTCGTTGATCAGAAAATCGTCTTGATCGTTTTGGGCCAATTGGCTGCTATAGTCTTCGAAGGCGGATTGCACGGCATCGAAATTCGTCCGAAAGCGGTCGCGGACCGTGTCGGCATCCGATGGCTGCGGCTGATCGGCCGACGCCGCGGCGCCCTCGGAAGGATTCGCCGTCACGCTCACGCGCAGGTCGCTTACCTTTTGCGCCAACTCGGTGGCCAGCGGCAATTCGGCCGCCCGATTGTGCAGGCTGCGCACCAGGCTGCGATAGGCATACAAGCCCAAGAACCCGCTGGTCGACAGCGTGGCCACAAGCACGGTCAGCAGCCCCACCCCGACGAGCAATTTATTGCGAATGGGCCATTTAGCCAGCATGGCGACCTCCATGTCGCTTTGGGCAATTCCGATCGCGGCATTTGGCGGCGAGACGAAGATCGCGCACCCCGGCGGCGAACGTTTCCCGCCGTGCGAGAAAGGCGATCGCTCCGACCGGCACACCCTGCAAGACAGCAGTCCGATGGGCCGCGAAGTTTAGCATCTTGTCGAGATCGATCCAAGATCAGCCAAGTGCTTGCCCAAGCCGCGAGGGCAATTTAACATAACGGCATCGCGGCCGATTCGGGGCATCGCCCGAGCGCCACTTCTTCTGGACAGGACGACCTCTGCCATGGCCGAGAATCAGTCGAACACGCCACCCTCCACGACACCCGCCGCGGCGGGCGCGCCGCCCGCTACCGCCGCTTCACAGGCTGCCGATGCTCCGCCATCGCCCGAGATCCTCAAAGCGGCCCTAAAAGCCTTCAAGAAGCGGATGAAATTCACCCAACTCGACGACGAATCGCGCGTCGGCCATGGGCCGATGAGCGGCGGCCAGAAATCCTCGATCACGGCAATCACTCCGCCCAACCAATATCCGCGCGCGGTTTGGGACGAGTTGGTAAAACAGGGCAAGCTGAAAAGCGCCAGCCACGGGATGTATTCGCTAGCATGAGCGCCGCTCCATCTCCCAACGAAAGGTTGAACCATGAACAGGAAGCAACCGTCGGCGGTATGGGCAATCTTCTTGGTGTCCGCGTTCGTCGCAACGCTCTCCACCAGCAAGCCAATCGCCGCTCGCGCCGCCGGGCCAGCGGCAACATCGACGCCGAAATCTGAGCCAAAACCCGCCGCCGCCCCGGCGAAGCGCACCGAGAACGAAATCCTCGCCGATTTACGAGCCGCGAAGGAACAGCTCGACACCGCGATGCCGGCCCTATCGGCAGTGGCCGATCCGCTGTTCCGCAAGGAAGATGGCCCCAAGGTGCGGCCATTGCTGCAGAACGCCGCCGCTCTGCTCGATGAACTGGCCCAATCGCAAACGGACAACACCGAACGCGAAGCGCTCCAGCGCGATCGCTGCCAATATCTGGCCATCCTCGCAGCGTTGGGAGACGACGAGGCCGAAGCGTCGCTCGAAAAAACCGCCGGCGGAGACGGGGCCAACGCACTTGCCGCCCAATCGGCAATCGCGCTCCGCAAATGGTGGCAAGCCTCGAAAGACGCCGCCGCGCAGCAGAAGATTCTAACCGACTACACCGCGATCGCACGCAGCAATCCGGAGAGCAACAACGTCGCCCTGACCCTCGCCGTGATGGCCGGCATCGGACCCGCCACCGACGATATGCCCGTCAAGATTGCCGAAGTGCTTCGCAAAGTGATGAAGGGGGAGCGGGCCAAAAAGCTCGCCGCCCAACTCGATCCGAGCGGCGCTCAGCGCGATCTCGTCCATAAAGGGCTCGTGGCCGCCGGCCGCACCGCAAGCGGCAAGAACTTTTCCACCGACGATTGGAAGGGCAAAGTCGTTCTGCTCGACTTCTGGGCCACCTGGTGCGGCCCGTGCAACGCGGAAATTCCCCGTATGAAAGAACTCTACAAAACCTACCACGGTAAAGGACTCGAAATCGTCGGCCTCGATTGCGATGGCAGCGACGACACGGTCAATTCGTTCGTCAAGCAGAAGGAAATGCCCTGGCCGCAAATGCGCGAGGCAGCGCAAAGCGAAAGCGAGCCGTGGCATCCGCTGGCGAGCGCTTGGGGCGTCAACGGAATACCGACGATGTTTCTCATCGACAAGAGGGGCGTGCTCCGATTCATCGACGCCCGCGAAGACACCGCCGCAAAGATCGAAAGCCTGCTCGGAGAGAAAAAATAGGGTGAGGGGTTAGGGTGAGGGGTTAGAGAACGCGCGAAACCGCAAGCGCGGTGTCGGGCCACAACCGGATATAGAACCGCGCTTGCGGTTTCGCGCGTCCACCGTATTTCCTACCGCCTCACCCTATCCTCTCACCCTAATCCCTCACCCTATCCCCTATTCTTTCCCGATTCCCGCCAGCAGCATTTCGGCGCGATAGGAGATTTCGACATCTTTGTCGTTGGCGGCCGTTTCGAGCCGCGATTTCGCTCGCACGCCGAATTTGTGGATTTCCTTCGTTGCGGCATCGCGCACTTTCCAGGACGGATCGCCAAGTTTTTTAATTAAGCGGTCCAAATCGTCGTCGATCGCAGGATCGATTCCGCGCACGATCACGAGCGCGACCCGCGTGATCTTCTTCGGCTGCGGCACGACTTCGAGCGGCACGATTCGGTCGAGCTCCGCCGGATCGAGCCGGCAGACGGCCGTCAGGCGTTTGGGATCGAGCGCATGCCGGGCGAGGATTTTCAGAATCGCATCTTGATCCGCCGCGGCAAGGCCAGCCGCCGCCAGCTTGCCGCGCCATGGCGCGAGAACCGTGTCGTCGGTCTCGGTGGCTGGGCCAAGCACGAACTCGGTCGGCTTCGCGGCGATCGCCGGCTTCGGCGCGGCACTCGCCTTCTTCGCACCCGTCGCCGCCGGAGCAGACGCTGCCGACAGGGCCGGCTGAATTTTCGTCATCGTTACAACCGCGCCATTCGCTCGGACGATCTGAACGGCCGAGTACGCCGAATTCGATGTGGCGACGGCAGCAGGCAGGTCCGGCGCGGCCGGCATCGCACCGGCGCCGCTCGAGGCTAGGCTCGAAACCATTGCCGTGCGCCAGTGGCCGGTGTCGGGCTTGTAAAACGTGACATCGAGCAGCGCCGCGCTGCTGCTCTGCGAAACCGAATATGTTTCGGCGGACCTACGGCTGACGTGCATTTGGATTTGATACGGCAATTCTAGGTCGTAGAGCAAAAACGATTCGCGCGTCCCGCCGGCCAATAGCGGCAAGCTGCCGCTGCGCAGCGGCGCCAACCACGAGCCTTCCGGCAGACGGCGCTCGGTTGCCGTCGTGTCGGTCGCAAGGCCGAGGTCTTTCCAAAGCACCGCGGCGGAGCGCGTCTTGGCGGTCGGCCAATGGCCGAGCAGTCGCCCGCTGTTGAAGCTAAGCTGCACGTCGACCGTTTCCGTCTTGTCGATCGGGCCGTCGGCCGAAAGCCGGATCAAACCAAGCGGAGCAGGATCGCCCGGCTTTGCATGATCGTCGGAACTCGCCGTACGCAGGTCCTCCGCGAACGACGGCAACGGATCGGAAAACAAGTTGCGTGCATTCAGCGTCGGGTTCACCACATCGGCCACAAACACCGCCCACTCGGTCACCTCGACATTCACCGTCGGATTCGGCAGGGCCTTTGCGGCGGCGTTCGCCGAAGCATTGTCAGACGATTTGCCGGCCCGAGGATTGCCCGTTTCCGCAGCGAGAGCAGCAGAACCGCAAACCGCAAAACACAGAGCGAGCAGAATCGTTCGTGTTGGAAGCGTGCTCGAGCATGCCATCGTCGGACCTCTCTCCCTTGCTAGCGCTGCGGGCTCCGATGCCGCGTCCTAACCCCTCACTCTACTGCCGAATCAGCCGCGCCTCGCCCCACACGATTCGCCCGGCCACGTCGAAATTGGGGCCATAATCGGCCTCGAGCGAAAGCGACTTGATGTTTGCCACGTCGACATCGATGGCGGCCGGCTTGGAGGCATCGCCGCGCAGATCGGCCTGCTGCCAAAGCATTTTGCCGTCGCCCATGACGCGGACCGAGGCCCGGCCGATCTTGCCTTCGGGCTGCTGAAACCCGACTTTCGCGCGAAACCGCCCGAATGCTCCGGCGATGTCGTAGGTGAGCGTGCAGCGGGTGTGTACGGCAATCCCCTTGGCAACCGGGCCATCGGCCAGCACCAACGCACCGCCGGTGAGACTTTGGTTGACCCGGTACGGCATCAACCGATCGAAATAGGGAACCTGCACGACGGCCGAGGGCCGCAGATCGCCCAGCCAGGCAAGCCGGCCATTCCGCACCTCGATCGACTTCAATTGCTTGAGCGGAATTTCGACCCGGGCGGCGTCGGCGCCCGCTGAGCATATCGGTTTGAATCGCAGCACGCCGCTTTCGATGGCTTCGATCCGGCCGAAAAGCCGGTCGCCATCCGGCAACGCAAACGCTTCATAAAGCGATTTGTCCGCAGCGATTTCTCGTTGCGAAAGCAAAATGCCCGCCAGCCGGTCGAGCTTGATGCGGCGACTTTCGCCCTCGAATTTGAATTTGAGGAATCCGCCGTCGAGGCCTTCCGCGAGCCCGGGCACCGCTTTGACATCGCCAGCTTTCTCGATAAAGGCGACATCTTGTCCCTCGGCGGATTGATTCAGGTCTTTCGCCTTCTTGACCATCGCCGGCGACGACGACCAGATGGCCCGGATCCGATCCACCGGCACGGCGATCGGCGAACCGGCGAAGGAATCGAACGTGAGACGCACAGAATCGGCGGCCCACTTGTCGAGCGAAGCGTAGGCGGCATCGCCGCCGGCGAATTCGAATTGCCAGATGACGACGCCGCGACGCGATATTCGCGGCGCTGGCAGAACCGGCGATGCATCATGTGGAATCGTGATGGCCGGCGGCTGCGCATATGTCGAGCGAGCGTACGCCGATGTGCCGTTGGCGGCAGCATACGGGGTCGAATACGCTTCCGTAGTCTGCGCCGACGAAATCCCGAACAAACCGCCAATCGCGCTTAGTGGGCTCGGTTTTGGCTTCGACATGGCGGGCGCCGCTACGGTGTGTCCTTCACCGAAAGAAACGTCTACGATCTCGGCGAGCGGAATCCGGACGGGTTTTGAATTGTCCGTCTTTTGCTGCACAAGAATTGCGTCGGAATCGAATCCCGCGATCGTGCCGGAAATGGCTTTGTCGTCGACCGTGCGCACGGTTTCAGCTTGGGCGCGGCCCATGGCAATAGCCAGCGCAAACGCGATCGCAAGCAAGCCCCGCCGCTCTGGCAATAGATTCATTGACTCACTCTCCGCATCATGGCGATGCTGCCTTGGAGCTTGCCGGTCTAGCCTGTGCATCCGGTTGCAACGGCACCGTCTTGGCATCGGTCGATTGATCTTCGGCCGATTTCTCTTCGGCGAGCTGTTGGTAGTAGCTCTGCAAAAGCGACTCATATCCCGGCGGGAATCCGTCGGTTTTCGATTGCAAGATTTCCTTTCGCAGCTTCGGTGGAAGCTGGGCCGACTGCCAGGCATTCGGATTCACGCCGTGCGCTTCGCCCGCTGTCGGGTCGCCGCTAGCGATCACCGAATCGCGGCGGCCGCCATTCGGCCGATTTCCACGGCCCAGCCCGCTGCAATGCCGCTCGAGCGCGGCAATCAATTCATCGAGCGATCGCACAACTTGCCGCTCGCGCGTTTGCACCGGTTCGTCGGTTTCGCATTGGCTCAGGTCGCCATGGATCACGGTCATGCGGCGGGAAATCGTTTTCAGCGGATCACTGTCGGCATGCCCTTTGGCCGCGGAAAGCATCTTGGGAATCAGATCGAATTCGTCCGATAGCTTTGGCTGAGGCCGGTCAAGGGGCGAATCGGGCGGAGTCGCATGAGCGCCGAACGCAATTCCAACAAGAAGCGATAATGCTGCGACCGGCGCTATGCGATGCGTCCTCATGATTTCTCCTCGGTTCATCGTTCGCACGAGACGCGGCGGCCATCGGCCGCTCGGATTTACCGCGCGCATTCTACAGTGCGTTTATTGCGCGAATCGGGCATGCAGTTGGTCCATCGCATCGCGGATCGTCGCCTGGCGGTCGCGAAGCTTGCCGATTATCTCGCGCACATCGGCGGGCAATTCGGCAATGGCCGCACGCCGGCGGGCCGCTTCGTCGGCATCGATGGTGCCCTTGTTCACCCGCATTTGCATCATCCGCACGACTTTAAGCTCGGCCAGAAGCTTGTTCATGTTTCCCTTGCAGCCGGAGCATTGCGAATCGCACTGGCCGGCCGCGGTCGGCAATTCCTTGAACGTGTCGAGCAGGTCCTTGAGATCGGCCTCAATGGCTTGTTCCGACTCGACGACATGCCGGTTGCCGCGCCCGCCGGTAAGATCGCCGCTCACGATCAGCATATCCTTTTCGAGCGATTCCAAGGCCGGACCGAGCGTGACGCTGAATTCCGTTTCCTCGACCAATTCGCGCGTCTGCTGGCAGAGCGTGGCGATGCGCTGCTCGGGGATCGCCAGTTTTTGCAGTTCGACGACCGCCTCGCGCTTTCGGGCGAGCTGCGGCGAAAGAGCTTCGGTCGCGCGGCGAATCGCCACTTGCCGGTCGAGCATTTCCTGCAAATTCTCGACGACTACCCGCTTGACCTGCTGCTGCAATTCCTGCAGCACGCGCTGCCGGTCTTTTTCCAGCATCGATCGCGCGTCGGCCAGTTTCTTCAGCGCGTCGGATTGCTCGCCTTCGGCATCGCCCGGGCTTCCGCCGCCAAGCTTTGCTTCGGCGGACGACATCGACTTGCCGGCGGCCGATAGCGATTGCACGGCCGGATCGAGCTGCCCGAGCGTTTTCGTGGCCGTGGCGGCATCGGCCGTCCGCTGGCGATTGGCTGCTTCGGCTTGCTTGGCTCGATCGAGGGCCGCTTGTTTGACATCCTGCTTTTTCTTTTGTAGTCCGTCGAGCCGCGCGGATTCCGATTTTTGCTGTGTCTCGACTTTGATCGCTTCGTCGACTTTGCGGATCGCAGCTTGTAATTGCCGCAATCGCTCGAGTTGCAATTCCAATTCCAGATCGGCGGCGATCAGCAGTTTTTTCAGTGCGTCGAGTTTCACCAACACCTGCTTGGTGTCGTCGGTCGCTTTCGAGAGATCGCGCTGGCTGAGTTTGTCGAGAATCTCGCGCATCTGTTCGACGATCAATTCCTCGCGCGCTTTGCGCAGCGCGAGCACAAGGCGCGTCGAATTGTCGGGCTCGGCCTGCTTGGTCAGTTCCGAGAGGTGGAACATCCGCTCCTGCAGTTCCTGCATGAGGGCTTGCACCTGCTTTTGCGTGAACTGCAGCTTATCGGCCTCGGAAACGGTTTTGTCGTCCGCCGATGCCCGGCTGCCGGCGACAAACACGAGCGCCAGCACGATCGATCCCATCCGGCCGGCATACCGATGCATGCCCGCTCGATACGCAACTGCGTTCATTCGACACCTCCTTCGCCGAAAATCAGACCAACGCGAATGCATTGTCCCCCCGCGGCGGGTTATCTGTCAAACTACTTGTCGAACAAGCTGTCGGTTTCCTTTTTCTCCAGCTTCTGACTGCCGGCTTTCACGTCGGTTTCAAGCTTAATGATCTGATCGAGTTGATTCAGCACATCGACAAAACTGTCCCACTGGGCCATCTGTTGCAAAATCTCCTTCATCCGCGTGATGATCGTTTCCTGCCGGCTGAGAAGCGGGCGAAGCCTGGCGGGGTCGAATTCGGCGCCGGGGGCGGGGGCAATCGCATCGATGGCCGCCGTTTGCGGGCTCAGCAATTCTTCGCCGAGCCCCTTGAGCGGCAAGAGCACTTTCTGCTCCATCAGCGCGTGCGACTCGGGCGAGCCCAGGCCGTTCAGCTTGATTTCCGTCAGCGCTTCACCGAGCACGGTGGCGATCCGCAAGGTTTCGAGTTGCAGTGCTCGGTGGCGGCGAGCGATCTCGGCCAATTGTTTCGGCGGGGGCTGCTTGGCGACGGACGTGCCGCTTAGTGAGGCTTCGATCAGGCCGCGAATTGTTTCGGCCTCTTCGGTCTGCTTGCGGAACTTGATTCGCTCGGCCTGCTGCCGCAACAGGATTTCGCGAAACAATTCTTCCGACGCCACGATGCCGAACACGATCGTTCGCGATCGGCTTGTCTGCGGCCCGGTGTAGCAATTGTCGGTCGCAACGGCAGTAATCGAGAGGAACGAGCCGGGAGCGAGTTTTTGCGCCGCCACGTCGAGCGTCTGCTTGAGCGGCAATTGGAGCGGCAGCGGGTCTTCGTTCGGCGGCACTTTCGGATTCGCGTTCGCGGGAAAGATCGGTTGCGGCACGCTACGGGCAACGAGCTTTGCGGAATCGGCCGGGTCGGGCGTTTCGTCTTTGATCGTCAGACCGACGGCGGTCAGGCCGTAGTCGTCGCGGGCATCGATCGCCAGTGGAATCTTCGCTTGCGGCGTGACTCGTTGGCGGACGCCGCCGTACGACATCGTCACTCGCGGCGACTGATCGACTTTCAAACCGATGCTCACTGGCACCGGCAGCGAAACCAATCCCGACTCGGCGGCCACTAGTTCGAGATCGAACTTCGCAGGCCCGGATTGCACCCAATCGACCGCGAAATGCGTGTCGTCGATTCGCCGCAATTCTGCCGGCTTCGGATGCGCGGATTGCGATTTCAATCGCAATTCGCGGAGCGGAACATTCGCTGCGATGTGCAGCCAAATCCGCGTTTTGACGAGGAAGCTGAGATCGGCGTCGCCGCCGTTGAAATCGTGCTTCTCGGCAATGGCTTGCCGCGGATGCTGGGCCTCTAGCTCGAGGCCGACCACGCGGGGCCGATCGACTGGCGCCAGCAGCAGGGGTCCGTAGTCGTCGTCGCCCCCTTCCAATTCGAGCCGGAGCGGATCATCGACGACCGCGAAATCGTGCCGAAAATCGTTCTCGCCGAATTGCTTCATGAGCACATTGGTTCGTTGTTCGCCGTGGATGGTGAGAAAGATCCGCTGCGGCGCGATGCTGCCGTCGCGAGCGCCGGCGCGGAGAACATACGGCTCGCCGCGCGGCACTTGAATGCGGCCATCGCGCTCGTCGGCCACGCGCAGATAGGTGTTTTGCGGCCAGGGTTCGCGAGAGGCGAGAAACAATCGCCGCGCCCAAAGGCCAGCCGTTTCCGGAAAGCGGGCCACCAGCGCCGCAGGAACCAGAATCCCCATCGCCAGCAGCAGGAGCATGTTTCGCAGCCGGGCTCGATCGAGGGCCGCACGGAAATCGGTTCCCGCGAGCGCTTCGTGGCGGCGGCGGATCGCGTGGTCGATCATCGCCGGGCTCGGACCCGAGGGGCGATTCAATAAGGCCGGCAATTCAAGCACCGACGCGACACGGCCGGCGAAATCGCCGTTTTCCCCACCGCCTGATTTTTTGCCGATCGCCCCCGCTAGGGCCACGAGGCCAAGCGGCGTCAGCAACGGAATCGCGATCCGCCGCACGGCTTCCACCGCAAGGACCAATACCGAAGCAGCCAGCAGGCCGATGCGCACCGCGATGCCCAGCCGAAGCGTATGGTCGGCCCAGAATGAAAACAGGCCTAACCCGACCGCTTCGGCCAGCACGATTGCCGTTCCTTCGATCCATAGCCACAGCCGCACGCGGCGGCGCACCTGCGCGAGCCGGGCGACAAGCTGCCGCTGCATGCGCGCGAGATCGGCGAGCGAAGATGAGTCGAGCGTGGCCATCGGTTATTTCCTCCGCGGCTTTTCTTATTTCTCCCCTCGCCCTTTTCGGGAGAGGGGCCGGTGGTGAGGGGAATGTTCGTGGGGGCATCCCCCTCACCCCTAACCCCTCTCCCGCAAGGGGGAGAGGGGAACCACCCTCACCCCTCTCCCGCAACGGGGAGAGGGGGACCAATCCTAAACCCTCTCTCGCAAAGGGTAAGGGACCAAGCATTAAATCAATCGGCATTTTTTGCGCAAGATCCATTCGGCGAACAGGCAGGCGAGCACGAAGCCGAAGAGCAGCGGGGCGTTAAAAATCCGTTGGCGGTCTTCGAGCATGTGCGCGATGCGGCGGATCGTAAAGGCCTGCGGAATCCGATCCGCCTCCGACAGATCGAACACCGCGCCGCCGGTCGCCTTGGCCATCGCCTGCAGGACCGGCCTGTTCAGCGTCGGCTGGTCGTATTCCAGGTTCGGCAGTTCGACAGGGAATTCGAGCGTCGCCGGGCGGACGGCCTGCTTCGCGTCGGCATCGCCGGCCCAGACCTTGACGAAATGCGTTCCCGCTTTGCTCACCGCAAACGTGGCCTCGAAAACCGATGGATCGCTTTTGCGCGGCGAAAGCGTGATCGCGATCGGAGGAGCGTCGGGCATTTCGACTTCGCCGTGCATCTGCTCGAGCCCCGCGTCCTTGTCGTTGGGGTTCTCGAACCGCGCGGTCAGCATTACCGGCGAACCCGGGCGGTAGCTGGCCCGATCCGTCGAAAGCGAATAAGGATAGCGGCCGCCGAGTTGCTTCGATCGGCCGGCGCGATCGATCATGCGGGCCCAAAAACCGTCGAACGTTTGCTCGGCGACGTAGCGCCAGCGGTAGGTGGAATCGAAGCCGACGAAAAAACTCCGTCCCGGCCCGACCAGTTGTGTCGCCAGCAACACGTGGTTGCCGTATTCATTTCGCATCCGCGGATCGGCATGCCGGGCGAGCACCGTCGCGCCGGCTTTTGCCCGCGTGACCGGGTAGTGCCAGAACATGCCGGGCAGGCTGGCGAGAATACGATCGTTTTCTTCCGGCTTTTCGGAAAATTGGAAGATCGGATCGGTATGTCCTTCGGGAGTGATTTCCAATTTCCACGCATTCTTGGCGCTAAGCTGCGCGGTGACGTCGGTGTGGAACAATCCCGGCTCGCTGACGACCGGCAATAGCGGCACCCAAGCGGAGCTGGGATCGTCGGGACGATCGAAGAAGTCCTTGGTGAATCGTTCCCCGGCCACGTAAATCAAGCCGCCTCCCGCCTTGCCGACGAAATCGGAGAGCATCTGCGGAAAAGCCTCGGGCCATAGCGCCGGATTCGGATCGTAGAGCACGACGCAATCGTAATCGTTCATTTCCTCGCTATTGGCCGGCAGCCGCTTGATGCCGGGCGTGCCGGCCTGCGTGTAGTCTTTTTCGGCGGTTTGCAGCCAGATGGCGGCCGATAGGCCGTTGTCGCGCAAGAGCATGTTGCGAATAAATTCGAATTCCGGAAACGGATGTCCGGCGACGAACAGCACTTTTATTTTTTGCCGGATCACGCGCACTTCGGCAAGCTGCACGTTGTCGGCCGTGGTCAGTTCCGGGCCGACATCTTGAATCGTCGCCCGCAGCACGAGCTTCGCCGGCCGGTCTTGCTTGAATTCGAACGACACGGTTTGCACCGTGCCAGATTCTTCCAATTGAATCGGCTTGCGGCCGATTTCTTCCCAAGCTCCGCCATCGACCTGCTGCTCCATGACGACCGTGGCGGGTTGGCCGGCGAGGCCGCGAGAGTTGACGATCACATGCGCTTGGTTCGCGTCGCGGACGAACACCACGGGGCTGACATCAATCTTGGCGATGGCGGCATTGCGCGGGCCCTCGGGAGTGCCCACCGCAAGCGCCACGAGTGGCACGCCCTCGGCCGCGGCGGCCGCGGCGGCCTTTTGCGCGGGCTCGCCGGAATTCGACTGGCCATCGCTCACGATGAGCATCCCGGCGAGCGGTTGGCCACGATACGCGGCCAGGGCTTGCTTCACGGCGGTGCCGATGCCGGTCGTGCTGCGATCGACCGTCGGCAGCGGAAGATCGCCGGGCGATTTGAAGGGCACGCTGTCGGTAACGCCATGGCGCATGTCGCTCCGCGGATTGTCGAAAAGCTGGCCGGAGAAATCGCGGCGAGTCACGATGCGGTCGCCCGATTCCGCGAGTTGCGTGATCAATCCGCTTGCCAAGGCGCGTTCGGCGAGCTTTAGCCGCGATAATTCGCGGAGTTGGTCGATCGATTTCAGATCGAGCGCGGCGATGATCCGTTTGGCTTGCGCGGCGTCGACGTAGGCATCGTTGAAGTCGAGGCTTTCTGAATCGTCGACCAACACCAGCAACCGCGAGGGGATCATTTCCCGCTTGGTGAAGATGATCGCCGGTTCGAGGAGCATCGCCAGCACGCCGGCCATGGTCAGCAGACGCAGCGCGGCGAGCATGGCACGCTTCCATCGCGGCAGCATCTTCCCTTCGCGGCGATAGAGATATGCGACCACGGCCACCGCCGCAACGACGCCGAGCAACAAGAACAGCGCGGCATCGTGCTGCGGCAGGTTGAGCCAGCCCAGGCGCATGTCGCCCCCTTCGGTCCAAGGGGCCGGCTCGACATTCAGCAAATAGCGAAGCAGGTTTTGCTGCATTGTGGCGTCTTGTTTACGAGTTTTTTCTCACGCGGAGGCGCGGAGACGCGGGGGAAGGTGATGTTTTGCGAAGGACCGTGTCTTTTTTGGATTACCCCGGACCCACGGCCTCTCCCCCGCAAGGGGAGAGGGGAGAAGGACTCGCTTTTCCGACTCGTCAAAGTTGATTGGCGTGTCTGAGAATTCTCTGCCATCGTCTTCTTCTTTTCTCGTCATTACTCTTCTCCTCTTCTCCTCGTCTCCGCATCTCCGCGACTCCGCGTGAGGCAATTCCTCGTTCTCATCGCGTGAGATTTTCCTTGTCTCACCGCTCGCGGCCGACCCACACGGCGAAGACCGCTTCCAAACCCAATAGAGCCAACAGCATCGTCGCCAGCGGGCGCCAAATCTCTCGCGGCGGGGTGCCTAGGCTTGCGCCGGCGGTATCGTAACGCTCGACTTCCGGCTTGAGATGGCCGAGCAGCTCGGTCAATTCGCTCCGCGCGAGCGGCTCCAGATCGCTTTCGCTGGGAGGCGGATTCACCGCGAAACGGAGCGAACGGGGATTCGATTTCTCGTCGCGCCACGATAGCGTGTAGATTCCGGAGCGATAGGTCTTGCCGTAGCGCAGCATGGTGGAATCGGGCGACGGTTTTTCAATTTCGACCGTATCGAGCGGATTCTTGCCGGGCATCGCCATTTTCGCGTCGAGCGCGGCTTGATTGCGGTCGAGTGGCACCTGGATCGGCTCGCCGGCCGTGATCGAGCCGCCGGAATCCTGGCCGCGCGCGATCGCCAGCGCCGCCGAGCGGACGGCAAGCAGATAGGTGGGGTCCAAGGGCCAATCGGTCCATTTCTTTCCGGCCGTGCAGGTGAAGAGCAGCACACGGCCCTTGCCCAGCGTCTTTTGCAGCACCGCGGGCGGATTTTCCGAATTGTTCCAGCGGGCCAGAATGCTCACGTCCTCCTCCGGACGCGACGGCAACCGCACCGACGTATATTGCTTGACATGAATTCGCGCCAGCGCTTCCGGCAACAGCTTGGCCAGCGGCGCAAGCGGCGATTGCGCCTCTTTCTCGATCGCAATGCCCGTGGTCGGCACCTCGACCGGACGGTCGAGCTTGGCGGGCAACAGGCCGTGGCCCTCGTGGTAGAGCCGGCCGTTGTAGAGATCGGCATCGACCAGATCGCCGGTGAAAATCATCAGGCCCATGCCACGCCGCACGAGCCGCTCGACGGCCACGGCCTGCTCGGCCGATAGCGACGGCACGTTTGCCAGCACGAGAACATCGGGAACGTCGGCGGCGCCGGGCGCGAGGCGGCGAGGATCGAATTGCGTGGTTCGCTCGACATTCCAAGGCCGCGCGCCCACCGAATAGGCCAACGCCAAGAAATCGGTTTCCGATTCGAATTTCTGCGCCGACGGCGCTCCGTCGACCAGCATGACCGACACCGTGGGCCGCACGTCCAGATTGAGATAACGCACGTCGTCTTGCGGCAGCGCATCGTGCCCGAGCGAAAGCGAAACGGCGTGCGGCCCCGGCGAATCGAGGATCAACGACAAAGGCACGTGGGTGCTCGCGCCCACCGCCAGATCGGGCAGCAGCACCGGCCGACTGTCGCCGTCGACGCTGAGCGTGGCTTGGGCGCCGGTGATCGACACGGCGGTTTGGTTGCGGATGTCGGCCGCGAGGTGGATCGGCTGGTCGGGGAGGGCGATTGCGTCTTCCAGTTCGAATTTCACGACCGCCACGTTTTCGGTCCGCCGGTCGCCGACGTCGAGAATTCGGAGCGGAACGCGCATCGCGGCCAAATCATCGGCCGCGCGGGTCACATCCTTCGACCAGCCGTTGCGGCGCAAGTCAGTAATCAGCACCAGCTCTTTGTTCGAGTACACGGCCGTGGAAAGCGCGGCGATCGCGCCGTCGAATGTGGCGGCCCAATTGCTCGGCGTGTCGGTGAGCGTCGCGGCGGCCACGATGTCGGCAAACTTCGCGGCGTCTTGCAGGCTGCCGTCGCGCACCAGCGGGCGATTCGGTTGCGAGGTGAGCAATATCGTCACGCTGTCTTGAGCCCCGGCCGCTTTGATCAAATCGGCTGCCGCATTTTGTGCGACTTGAAACGCGGTGCGGCCGGCCGTGGTGTAGCCCATCGAAAGCGAATCGTCGATCACGATCAGATGGCTGGCGCGGCTCCGGCCGGGCAATAGCGAGGCCAGCCCATTCTGCGGAATCACCGGCCGGGCCACGGCCAGAATCAGCAGGATCACGGCGAGCGTGCGCATGGCCAGCAGGAGCATCTGCTCGATGCGAATCCGGCGGCGATTGCGCTTCAGCGTCAGCTTCAGATATTTCATCGGCGGCCAGTCGATGATCTGAAACCGGCGCCGATTGAGAATGTGGATGATGATCGGCACGGAGGCCAACGCCATTGCAGCCAGGAGCGGAGCGGCGAGGAATGTCATGTCCCCCTCACCCCCGGCCCCTCTCCCGCGGCGGGGAGAGGGGAGAATGGGACGCGCTCTCCCGCGGCGGGGAGAGCGGAATCGGGATATCGTGCAGCGGCGCGTGTTCGCTTCGCACTACCTGCGGCGGCGCGATCTGGTTTTGCACTACTTGTGCGGCCCGCGCGCCTTCTCCCCTCTCCCCTTGCGGGAGAGGGGTTGGGGGTGAGGGGTTTGCGTGCAGGTGAAGGGTTCGTATTCAGTTGCCGCCAGATCGCTTCTTCGATTGTATCCCATTCGGTAAACACCTCGTGGTTCCAATACCGGAGCACCGCGAATCCTTGCGAGCGCAGCCAATCGTCGCGTCGAGAATCGTGCCTCTTGTGCGACTCTTCGTTGTGCTGGCCGCCGTCCAACTCGACGATGACACGATGCCGCAAACAAACGAAGTCAACGACATATGACCCAAGCGGCACCTGGCGACGAAATTTGAAGTTTGCAAAACGGCGGTTTCGGAGCCGCTGCCAAACGAACGTTTCTGCTTCGGTTTGGTTTTGGCGTAGTCGTGCGGCGAGATTGATGTTCTTGGTCATTTGGTGATCTTTGTGGGTTCGCCCCCTCACCCCCGGCCCCTCTCCCGCGGCGGGGAGAGGGGAGAACGGGACGCGCTCTCCCGCGGCGGGGAGAGGGGAGAATGCGACACGCTGTCCAGCGGCGGGGAGAGGGGAGCCGGCAGACCTCGTGGCGACGTGAGCTGGCTTCGCACACCTGAGCGCCAGCGCCGCGTCCCTGCGCGGCCCGCGCCTTCTCCCCTCTCCCCTTGGGGGAGAGGGGTTGGGGGTGAGGGGTCTGCGTGCAAATGACGTGGTTTGCTTGCAATTGCCACCCGATCGCCTTTTTCGATTGCATCCCAGTCGGTAAACAACTCGTGACTCCAATATCGCGGTCGCCGCCAAACGAACGTTTCTGCTTCGGTTTGGTTTTGGCGTAGTCGTGCGGCGAGACTGATGTTCTTGGTCATTGGCTGATCTTCGTGCAGGTTCGCCCCCTCACCCCCGGCCCCTCTCCCGCGGCGGGGAGAGGGGAGAACGGGACGCGCTCTCCCGCGGCGGGGAGAGGGGAGAACGGGACGCGCTCTCCCGCGGCGGGGAGAGGGGAGAATGCGACACGCTGTCCAGCGGCGGGGAGAGGGGAGCGACGTGTTCGTGCGGGTGCGGTTGGTCGTGGGCGGGGGCGGTGATTTTGCCGATGCGGCGGCCAGCGACGGTTTGGCGGCGATGAAGGTATTGGGCCAGCCCATGGGCTAGATCGTCGGAGGTTGTCAACAGCGTGTAATCGATGCCGGCCGAGCGGCAGCGGTTGCCCACGTCGAGAATGAAGTCGTCCATGGCGCGGCGGTAAGCCTGGCGGAAGGCCCATGGCTCGGCAAAGATTTCTTCGCTCCCCTCGATATCGCGAAACAGCACCGAATCGTTGAACGGCAATTCGATTTCTTCCTTGTCGAGCACATGGAAGATCAGGATGTCGTGCCCCTGGCGCTGCAAGCGGCCGAGCCCGTGATACAGCGCATCGAGATCGCACAGCAAATCGCTGACGAGGATCACCAGTCCGCGAGCATTGATCTGCGCGGCGACCTTATTGAGCACCGAGCCGAGATCGGTCGTTCGATCTGGCTGGGCCGATTCGAGCACGTCGAGAATCTTAAGCAGTTGCGATTGGGCCGCCGACGGACGCAGCCACGATCGCTCGGATTCGTCGAACAGGGCCAGCCCCACCGCGTCGCGCTGCTTGAGGCAGAGCATCGCCAGCGACGCGGCGAGCGTGGCGGCGTAGGAGAATTTCGTGAACCCGGCGGCCGGCTGGGCAGGCTGAGCGGAGCGCGCTGCGCCGCGGCCGTAGCGCATCGAAGCGGAGGCATCGACCAGCAGCGTGGCGCGAAAGTTGGTCTCTTCCTCGTAGCGCTTGATGTAATAGCGGTTCGAGCGGGCGTAGGCCCGCCAGTCGAGGCGCTTGAGATCGTCGCCGGGGACGTATTCGCGATAATCGGCGAACTCGACGCTCACGCCGTGCAGCGGCGAGCGATGCAAGCCCGACATCGTGCCTTCGACGACGCGCTGCGCCCGCAGCCCGAGCGGCACGATGCGGGCGAGCACTTCAGGCTTTAAGAACGTGGCCGATTCGCTCATGGGCATGCTCCGCGGCGCGGTCGAGCGGAATCGCATCGACGAGTTTTTGAATGATCGTTTCGGCGGTCTGGCCCTGGGCCTCGGCATTGTAGTTGAGCACGATGCGATGGCGGAGCACCGCGCCGACCATCGCCCGAATGTCGCTCACGTCGACTTCGGGCCGGCCGTCGAGGGCCGCCCGGGCTTGCGCGGCGGCGATCAGCGATTGCCCGCCGCGTGGCCCGACGCCCCATTGCACCCACTCCTTGATGAACCGCGGCGATTGCGGCTCGCCGGCCCGCGTCGAGCGAACAAGGTTCGCGACATAGTTGATGCAATAATCGCTCACCGGCACGCGGTGGACGATTCGCTGCAGGGCGAGCATTTCGTCGGCGCTCAAAAGTGGCGTCGGCGAAATCGGAGTTCCGGTCGAAGTGAGCCGGTAGATGCTGCGCTCTTCGGCCTCGCTCGGATAGCGCACCAAAATCTTCATCAGGAACCGATCGAGCTGCGCCTCGGGCAACGGATACGTGCCTTCCTGCTCGATCGGATTTTGCGTTGCCAAGACGAAAAAGGGGTTCGGCAGGGGGTGCCGCTCGCCGCCGACGGAAACCTGCCGCTCGGCCATGCCTTCCAACAGCGCGGCCTGCGTTTTGGGCGGCGTGCGGTTGATTTCATCGGCCAGGAGAACATTGGCGAAGATCGGGCCGCGGATGAATTTGAACGTCCGATCCCCCGAGCCACGGTCCTCGTACATCACATCGGTGCCGGTGATGTCGGACGGCATCAGGTCGGGAGTGAATTGGATACGATTGAAATCGAGCGACAAGCATTCGGCGAGCGTGCGGATCATCAAAGTCTTCGCCAGTCCCGGCACGCCCTCGAGAATGCAATGGCCGCGGGCGAAGAGGCACACGAGCAACTGCTCGACGACATCTTCCTGCCCGACGATGGCGCCGGCCATTTGCCGGCGGATCGAATCGCGGGCGGCGCGCAGTCGCTCCAGGCCGGCAAGGTCATCGGTTTCAATCGCTGTGGTCACGTGGGCGCTTTCTGTAGAGGTCACTATCGCTGATATATGGGGAGATATTTATAAGGGAGTTGCAGGATTACCAGCGCGATGCTCGTGCCGTAGGTTTGACCGATGCCGTCGCCGGGCCACGAGCCATCGCCCGACTGCATTTGCAGCAATTGGTCGCGGGCATCGGGAAAATAGTCGTCCCAATATTTATCGCCGGCCTGATAAAAAGCCTGGGCGGCGTAGAGGTGCGTGTAATAGGCATGGCCGTAGGCGCCCCCTTTTCGAAACGAGCTCTTGGCGAGGTCGAACTGCTTTTTTACGTATTCGAGGCATGAATCGGCCAATTTGGAATCGTATTGCCCCGCGTTGTAGAGCGTGGCGATGGCGGCGGCGGAAATCGGCAGGTGGGCCTCCGAGCCGGCGGTGCTGAGCGAATAGCAGATGCCGCCGTCGGGCGATTTGCACATTTCGAGATAATGCACGCCCCCTTCGATGGCCCCCTTGGGAACGGTAAAGCCGGCATTGCTCGCGGCCCGCAGGCCTTGAATTTGCGTCACCGTCACCGAGCCTTCGTCGCCGCTGCCGGGCGTGTAACACCAACCGCCGTTCGACGAAGCGCTGGCCGTAAGGCGGATCGCGCCGTCGATGATTCTTTTCATCCGCTCGCGCGTGCGGTCGTTGGTTTCCATGCCGTAGCAGGAGGAGAGGAACATCAGCGAAAAGCCGTGGCCATACATCGAATAGCCCTGCTCTTGGGTCGGCCCCGTGATCAGGCCGCTGGGCTGCACGTTGCCGGTGAGGTATTCGACGATTTTGGCGACGCGTTCGGCATAGGGGCCGCGCGACGGCGTGTTGCCATTGGCCAAAAAGGCCATTCCCGCTAGCGCCGTCATCGCCACGGGATAGGCGCGGCCATCCTGGCCGGCGGAGAACGAGCCGTCGTCGCTTTGCGATTTGGCGAGAAAATCGAGGCCGCGCTTGATGGCGATTTGTGCGCGAGGGGTGATGTGTTTGGGGAGAATTTCTTGCCCGTGGAGCGGCGCTGCGCACAGGGTCGCCGGCAAGGCGAGCAAGAAAATCTTCGCGATCGATTTCAAGATCAACTTCATAGCTGCGAACTCACGACGCGGGTGCTCCCGCCTACTTCACGATCTCGAATTGCACTTCCAGGCTCACGCGGAGCGTCAGATCGCCGGTATTCGAGCCGGTGATCGATTTGTCCGTTGGCGGTGATTCCTTGCTTGTGTTGCCTATTCCGTAGATTAAGTTCACGAGCGAGGTGTTGGATTCGGTTTTGCTCGAGGGGTCGTCGCGCACGGAGACGATCCGCCCCAGCTTCGCTCCGGAAAGCCGGGCCAATTGCTGGGCCTTGGCCTTGGCATCGTCGATCGCGGCCTTGTAGGCTCGTTCGCGGACCGCGACACTGTCGGGGAGCTTGAAGGAAACGGTCGCGCTGTTGCCGCCGCCCTCGCGCCCCATCATTTGCATTTCGAGGATATTGGTGGCCGACGGGGTTCCCATTTGGAAGCCGGCATCTTTGGCCACATCGAGAATCTTCAACACTTTTTCCAGCAGCTCGTCGGGATCGAGCTTATCGGCGTGGGCAAGCACGATGCGGCTGGTTTCGGAAAGGCGGACGCTTTGCGAGTTGTTGGGCGGGGTCATGCCGCGCATGATCATCATTTGCGTGTTGGCATCGCTTCCGCCGCCTCCCACGGAAACGCCCCCCGGCTCGATCGACAGGTCGGGATTCTTCAGGCCTGCGATGGCGGCGAAGGCCCGTTTTTTGGCGTCGCGGAATTTCACGAGCGCGTCGGCGGCAAGCGGGGCGTCGCCGTTGAGCGTGGCCGAGATTTCAATTTGCGTCGGCCGGGCCGTGGCCGAACCGTCGCCGCGAACGACGATTCCCTCGTCGGCGAGCGCCGCGCTCGCGAATGCTGCGATTGCAAAGGCCGCGACGGCGAGCGACGCCGCACCCATGGTTGCGGTGCGAATCGAAGGGAACGGCATGGCCGCAAGGACGGGAAGCGACCGCACGCGTGGAATTTTCATGGCTTGCTCCGGATCGAAAATGCGATGTTTTGGATCGGCCGCCGCCGAACGCGCTGTGGATATTTTGCCGGGTGATTTTTTCTAGGGAATCGGAGTTTGGCGCCGCGGCGCCTATTTTGCCGCCGACGATGGGTTGTTGGCCGCCGCGCTCCGCCGCAGCGGATACGCCGTCACGGCGGCATTGCCGATGGCGATCAGCTTGTCGCCGGCGGGCATCAATTGCCGCACGCCCGCCTCGCGATCGGCCCCTCGAAAAATGCGTTGCACGTCGCCATTGGCCGGATTGATGTCGAAAATTCCGCGCTCGGTCGGCACGAAAACATGGTTCAGGCAAATGAGGAGCCGCGCCGCGTCGGTTTGGCCCGGCAGCTTGGTGCTCCAGCGGAGCTTTTTGGTGTGCAGATCGAGGGCCGACAGGTCGTCTGCGAGCAGATAGGCGGTCGATCCATCGATCGAGGCCAAATAGTCATCTGCCGCGAGAAGGCGTTTCCAGCGGATTGCCGGCGCGGCGAGATCGATGGCATAAAGCATGCTGGATGCGCCGTCTTTCAAATAACACGCGCCGTCGGTCCCCACGAGGGCATTGCCGAATTCGGATGTGTCGGTGGTCATTTGGCCCCACCACATCCCTTGGTTGCTCGACGCCGGTCGCGTGTCGTGTTGCAGGGCCCAATCGATTTCATGGGTCGCCGGGTCGATGGCAAACAGCGCGCCGTAGTTGGTCGCCAGATAGAGCTCGCCATCAATGGCCAAGAGTTTCGGGCCGCCGAAGTTGTACGTGCCGCGCCAATTGCGGTTGTTTTGCGGCGTGCCGAGCGGAGTCGTCCAGCGCTGCTTGCCGTCGGCCAAACCGACGCAAACAAGGTACATCGAGTTGTTTCCCTCGATGCCGAGCAAATAGGCGGCATCCCCGACGATCGACGGAGCCGAGACGATCGTTTCTTCGGTCGGCCGATAGCTCCATAGCGGCTTGCCGGTCGCCGGGTCGAGGCACTCGATATGCCATGGTTCCGGCGTCGCGCCGAAAAGATTGCCGAGCAAATTGTTCGACCCGATGCGGCCGGCCAACAATTTATCGCCGGTCGCCACGAGAAAGAAGCTTTCGGGCGAAATGCCCTGTTGCAGGCCTTGCATCGCCTGCTGGGCGAAATCGGAGAATTTTCCCGTCCGCCAGAGCATCTTTCCGCTCGCCAGATCGGCGGCGAAAACCGTGCCGAAGCGATTCGCATAGAACCGCCTTTGATCGACGCAGCACGCTGGTCGAAAAATCGATTTCCCCAGCGGCATGCCCGTTTGCGGATCGTTCTGGCCGGCCAAATCGTTGACGCCGAAGGGAATTTGCCACGCCGGCTCTGCGGCGGCGGGCAAGCTTGCTTCCTGGCCGTCGATACCCGAAATTTGCGGCGATGGAATCGCAGCCGCCGCGGCGGGCATCTTGGCCAGCAGCGATTCAGCGAATTCGGCCGCGTTCACTTCGCGCCCGCCGAGCGTCACGTTCTGATCGGCATATTTTTCGCGCACTTGCGCCACGAGCGCGGCCAGCGCCTCGCGTCGATCGGACATGCTCAGAGCGATGCAGCGCTTCACTTGCAACTTGGCCAGCGGCAAATGCGTGTCGGGATATTTTTCGGCCACCAGCCGCCAGGCCCGTTCGGCAGCGGCGAAATTGCCCTGCTCGAACAGCGCGTCGCCAAACCGATCGGCGGCCAGATCCCCCACGCTGGTCATGAAATAATGATCGACGAGCTTGCGCAGCGTCGCCACTTCGTCGCTCGGCAGGCCATGGCCCCCGTCTTGCAATTGCTGCCAAAGCTTCTTGGCGCCGGCGTCGTTGAACAGCCGATAGGCGTCGCGGCCTTCCGGCGGCAAATTGCAGAGCAACTGCTCGACGCGCTTGCGCAGCGGGACATAAAAACCGTCGCCGGCGGGAACCAGCCCGGCGTCTCCCGCGTCATCGATCGAATTCATGGCATGGAAGGCGAGTTCCCACGATCGCTTGGCGCTGTAACGCTGGAAATCTTCGAGCGACTCGACGATCTTGCTGTCGGCCTTGCGCACGGCGAACGTTTTGGGCGCCGCCTGCGGTGAATCCGAATCTTCGTCGGTGCTCGACACGACGGTGGCTAGCGGCTGGGCCCTGCTGCGCGTCGCAACGACGACCGCTATCGACGCAAAGGCCGCGACAGCGAGAGCGGCGCGGAACAGGAATGCGCGTTCTGCGATGCGATTGGCGGCGCGCGCGGGCCGGCAACCGCAAACGCGCCGGCATTTCGAGCCGAATGTTCCAGCCATAACCCGCCTCGCAGAAAGCTTGCCGCCCCACCCGCACGCGCGATGACAATCGACGGCGGGTCGTCGAACGTGGGCCATTCTAGTTGGCCCCGCGCGCGGCCGTCAAACAAAATCACCTGGATCTGCCTGTAGAACGGCGGGCTGGCGTTCGCACGCATTGCGGGTTAATTTTAACCACGCCGTGGTCTTGCCACCGGCGCCAATTTCGACGCGAGCCGGCCTGGGCAACCTCGACCCGATCGTCGCTAGTGTAGTGTCTCCTATGCCACCTTCGACTCGGCTTTGTCGACTCGGTGTTCTCTGTGACTCGGTGGTGAGAAAAGAAGCCGGCGAGTGTCTTTGATAAAGCACGCTATTTCGCAGACACGACACCTGATCGCTTGAACCATGAAAATCCGCCGCATCGCCGCGTATCAGGTCGATCTGCCGCTCCGCGAAGGAAGCTACCATTGGTCGGGGGGCAAATCGGTTTCGGTGTTCGACAGCACCATCGTCCGCATCGAAACCGAGGACGGACGGATCGGTCATGGGGAGGTTTGTCCGCTGGGGCCGTTTTATTTGCCGGCCTACGGGAGCGGCGCGCGGGCCGGGATCGCCGAATTGGGGCCGCATTTGCTCGGCCACGATCCGACGCAGCTTGCCCGGCTCAACCGCCTCATGGACGCGGCGCTGCAAGGCCATCCCTACGTCAAATCCGCGATCGACCTGGCCTGCTGGGATCTGCTCGGCCAGGCGGCCGGACTGCCGGTCTCGATGTTGCTCGGTGGCCGCTACGAAGAAAGTTTTCCGCTCTATCGGGCGATTTCGCAACAATCGCCTGACGAAATGGCCGACCGCGTGGCCGGGTATCGGCAGGAAGGGTATCGCAAATTTCAATTGAAAGTCGGCGGCGATCCGCAGACCGATATCGAGCGCATCCACGCCGTCGCCGCCCGGCTACAAACAGGAGATGTGCTGGTGGCCGATGCCAATACGGGCTGGCTGGCGCATGCGGCGCTGCGAGTCGTGCGCGCGGTGCAGGATGTCGATGTTTATATCGAGCAGCCGTGCGTGAGCTACGAAGAATGTTTGTCGGTTCGGCACAAAACGCCGCAGCCCTTCGTATTGGACGAATGTATCGACGGCATGTCGACGCTGCTGCGGGCAATCCAGGATCGGGCGATGGATGTCGTCAACATCAAGATCAGCAAATTCGGCGGGCTGACCAAGGCCCGCCAGGCCCGCGATCTGTGCGTGGCGATGGGCATCGCGATGACGATCGAAGACAGTTGGGGAGGCGACATCGTAACCGCCGCGATTGCGCACCTGGCCCATAGCACGCCGCCGGAGTTTCTCTTCAGCTCGACCGATTTCAACAGCTACGTCACCGTGAGCACCGCCCAGGGCGCGCCGCAGCGCTCCGGCGGCCGCATGGCTGCCTCGCTCTCACCGGGATTGGGCATCGCGCCGAGAGCGGAAGTATTGGGAAAGCCCCTTGTCGATGTTTATTGACCGGCCCGCGATAGGCGAATCGTTAAGAAAATTTGCGGCGATCACCGCCCCCGATCATCCACGCGGATCAGCCGGCGGCGAGCAGCGCGGGAATGGGAATCGCAAGCTGCCGGAAGCGAGCGGCGGGCATCGCCACCGTGTCCCAGGCGCTCGACAGCGGACGGGCATGAAATGCATACTCTTCCAATCCCAGCCCCACGAATCCGTACAGCCGGCCGCGGAATTCGAACAACTGTTCGACCGGCAGCGGCGATCGGTCTCCGAGCACTTCGTAGGCGAACACGAACATCGCCCGAAAATTCGCTCCGAACAATCGCTGCCAGGCAGACAGGCTCCGCACATCGTCGCGTGTCGACCAATTCTTCCAATATTGCTTTTGCTCGCCGGAGGGAAAATGCCGGCCCTTGACATCGACCAGCCAAGAGCCTCCCTGCGGCATGGAGACGATGAAATCGAGGCTTTTTAGCGAGCTTTCGGCCATCAAGGTACGCCGCGATTCGTCGACCGCGACATACGGAATCTGGCGCACGCGCAAGAATTCCTCGAAGGCCGCTTCGTAATGGTTGTCGCGGTTGGCCAAGGATAGGGTGAGGGGTTAGCGTGATGGGTTAGGCCGTCGCCAAAGGTTTTCGGACGATGGGGGCCCTGAATCAGCTTATAATTTTGGCGGGGCGGAGCCAAGCGAAAAAAGAGGGGGGTTTGCAACGGATACGGTCACGGGACAAAACGAGGCTTTTTCGAGCGAGAACCGGCTTGTTCGCTGGATCCTCGAGAGCTATGGCGACGACTGCCGGCCGCTCGCCGTGGATTCGCTTGGCGGGGCCGGCGGATTCAGCGGGGCGAAGTTCTGGCGGCTTGCAACCCAGCGGGGAGTGCTTTGCCTGCGCAGTTGGCCGCCGCAGGCCGATCCGGCGTGGCCAGCGCGATTGAAATGGATCGACGCGGTGCTCGAACACGTCGCTCGCCACGGCTTTTCGATCGTGCCGGCGCCGATTCGCACCCGCCGGGGCAGCAGTTTCGTCGAGCACGATCAACGGCTATGGGAACTGTCGCCCTGGCTCCCCGGCCGGGCCGATTATTTTCCGCTCCGCCGGACCGAAAAACTCCAAGCGGCGCTTATTGCCCTGGCCCGTTTTCACATCGCCGCCGCGGAATTCGGCGGCGGCACCGCGACTTCGGGGCCGTCGCCGGGCATTCGCCAGCGGAGCGAGCAGATCGATGCCTTGCGGGCGGGCCGCTGGCATACGATCGTGGCCGCAGTGGATGCGGCGTCGCTCGCTGGGGTTCCAAGCAACGACGCAGCACGAATCGCGATCGGCCAACTCGCTCGCCGCTGGCTCCCGCTGTTTGAGGAAGTTGCGCCCATGGTTCGACATCGACTCACCGAGGCCGAACCGCTACGTGTCCCGCTCCAGGCCTGCATCCGCGATATCTGGCACGATCACGTATTATTCGAAGACGACCGGGTTAGCGGGCTGGTGGATTTTGGCGCAATGCGGGTCGGCAATGTCGCCGGCGACGTTGCCCGGCTGCTGGGGAGCATGGCCGGCGACGATGCCAGCGTTTGGCAAGCCGGTCTGGCCGCCTACGAATCCGTTCGACCTCTATCGGCCGACGAACGCCGTTTGGTCGGCGTTTTCGACCGCAGCACGACACTATTATCGGGCATCAACTGGTTGCAATGGATTTTCGTCGAAGGGCGAACGTTTTCCGATCTGGCCGCGGTGGCAGAACGGTTGAGAGAGATTTTGGCGCGGTTGGAGTGTCTGAAAATGGCTCGTGGTTAGTGGCTCGTGGCTCGGAAAGCCGATTTGGGGTTGTGTTGCGGGTTGAAATTCGTGAATTTGCCATGTTTGCGAATCGCCACCGACCGCGTTGGATCTGCGAAGCATGTCATCGCTAGACACCTCGAACGCCGAAACACCGAATCCCGACAGCTTGTCGGCCGCGCTTGCCCGGCACGCGATCGAATTGACCGACGATCAGATCGCGCTGTTGGAAAAATATTGCCAACGACTTTGGGATTGGAACACGCGGCTCAACCTGACGCGGCACACCGATTACGAAAAATTCGTGGCCCGCGACGTCGTCGATAGCCAATGGCTGGAGCGGTTTTTGGAGTCAGGCGAATCGGTTTTGGACGTGGGCACCGGCGGGGGCGTGCCGGGGATCGTGTTGGCAGTGCTGCGCCCCGATCTGGATGTCGCGCTGTGCGATTCGGTGGCCAAAAAGGCCAAGGCCGTCGCGGCCATCGTCGATGAGATTGGCCTGAAACTACTGGTGCATCACGCCCCGGCCCAAGACGTGATCCAGCGGCTGCGGTTCGACACGCTCGTGGTCCGGGCCGTTGCCCCGCTCTCGAAACTCTTGACTTGGTTCAATCCGCATTGGGACCGCTTCGAGCGAATACTCGTGCTCAAGGGTCCGGCTTGGGTCGAAGAGCGGGCCGATGCCCGCGAGCGGCGACTGTTGAACGGCCTCCGGCTCTCGAAGCTGGCCACCTATCCGCTGCCGGGCACGGAATCGGAAAGCGTCGTGCTGCAAATCCGCCGGCACGATTGATCCACTGCCGCGTGGGGCGGATCGAATCGCAAAACTCGTTCGCTGGGCCGCCGCCAACTGCCGCTCCAGGTTTCGAACGGCAGCCCGCCGCACTCGCCCTCGCGATAGAACGCCACTAGCGAAAGCGTGTCGTTCGTCACCGAAGCGGCATCCGGCGAGATGGCTCGTTGCCACGAGCCGACGTTGAAGCCATGGGCAACTGCGCGCTCGGCCGGAAAATCGGCGTCGAGCGGCGCGCAGCTCGTTTCCGCCGCATGCCCATAAACAACGTGCCGCACGCGATCGTGGCGAACGGCGTCCTCGGCCCGCGCATGGCCCAAATATTCCTGAGCCGAATTTCCGCCGCCGCGGAAGCAATCGATGTCGCGGGAGCCGATCGAACGACGGCTGTCAGATTGCCGCCGCGGGCTGAATCGCAGCGCTGTCGACAAAGCGTCAACGAGATCAATCGGATTCCAAGTTTGGCGCGAGCGGATCGCCGGCAACTCCAAAAACTCGTCGAGGAGTTGGTTCCACAACAGTCGCACATGGGACCGCAAATCCGCGCTTTCGCAAGTTTGTTCGAGCACGGCGTCGATCCAGGCCGAGGCGAGGAACATCGGCCGGACGGAGGCCACCTGCTCGAGCCCCGCCAGCACCAGTGGCGATAATTCGCCGCGCCGCCCGCGCAGCGCCAGTTGGAAGCGGCCCAAGAACTCGATCGCCAGCGCGTCGCCCAAGCTACTGGTATTGCGATCGACTTCGAAATGCAGCGGATCGTAAATATCGCCGTGCCGGGCAAGCACTCGATGCCGAGCGAGGGCCTGTGACAAAAATTCGCTTTCGCCCGGATCGTGCGGGAAGACCGCTGTTGCCCGCTGGACGATCCCCATCCGCTCGCCAACAACCGCTCTCAGCCGAGCGCAATTTGCTCCTGGCAAATGCAACGGCCAATCGCGATCGCCGACCATGTAGTGAATTCGCACCGGCACGGTTTGGCGAACCGCCGCGGTTGAAGCGGTGTGCGTCGCCGGTCGCTGCCGCGGCACGCTGATCGCGCGACGATGGGCCAACCGGCGCAAGATTTCCAGCGCGGCTCGATTGTGCTCCAGCGCGTCGGCGGCGATTCGGCAGAGGGTGTCGAACGCCGCCGCGCTCGACCGATCGTGCCATGGCCGTATGTCGCCGGCGAGCCAGTGGGCCGAACCGATCAAATCGAGGATGTCGCCGAGCAGCACCAAGTCGATGGTCTCGACCGGCCGATAGTCGCCGCCGGGGCGAAACGATGCGGCGAACGCCAACGCCCTTAATTTCGCGGCAAGCAATTCCATTGCCGCCCTAGGAAGCGTCGCTGCCAGCGAACCGTCGCCAAGACGAAGATCGCTGACGATAACGAGCATCGGCGCAGGCCGGCGGCTGGAGAACTTTTTTGGTTGGCGCGACAACAACGGCCGCCTATTGCGGTCCATCGCCTGTTATCGGCCGAAAAGCATAGGCCGCATAAGAAATCCCGCCGTGCAGCCGAGCCCGCAGCGGCAGCAAGGGAATCCGTCGGCGTTGCCGATTGTCGGTGGCGGGGTGAGAGCCGTGGGGAAAATTATTTTCCGCCGATCGACACCAGATGCGAATCGGTTCGCAGATACATGCGGCCGCCGGCGATGGCTGGGGTGGCGCGGGTCGCCTCGCCCAGCGGGTTGCGGCCCAGTTCCTCATACTTGTCGCCTGCGGCCAGCACCAGCACCTCGCCCTCGGTCGACATGCAATAGAGCCGGTTGGCGGCCCGCACCGGCGAGCCGGAATAATTGCCGCCGACGCGTTGCCGCCATTTCATTGCGCCGCTTAGGCCGTCAATGCACGTGACGATGCCGCGATCGTTCCAAATGAAGACCAGATTTCCCTTCGCCACCGGCGTAGGCACATACGCGGCCGAGGCCTTGTCGATCTTATAGACGATCTTGGGTTCATGGCCCGCGTCGCCCGGCTGGATGGCGAACAGCGTGTTGTTGCCGCTGCCCACGCCGCACGCCCCGAGCACCAAGCCGCCAACGAGAATCGGCGAATCGACGGCCCGGCGATCGAACACAGGCAGTTCCCAATTGAGATGGCCCGTGGCGACGTCGATGCCGCTGAAGCCATGCGATCGGCTGTCGTAGATCAGTTCCGATCCGCCGCTGGCCGTCGGGCGAACGCACGGCGTGGCGTAGCTGACAACGCTCGATCGCCGCGGCGTTTTCCAGCGCACGGCGCCGCTGCCGGCATCGAGGGCCACGATCCAACTGCGGCCATCTTCGTCGCCGGAGGGTTCGAGCGCGGCGTCGCCTGAGGAACTGCCACCTGCTCCGTTCTTGCCCCCTTTGTGCCGTTTGGGTTTCGGCGCTTGGCCGGTGCGGGCCTCGGTGCCGTCTTGCTGGTCGCTGATCACGACCATGTCGTCGACGACGATCGGCGAGCAGCCAAACCCATGTTGGCTTTCGAACGCCCCGAGGCTATGCCGCCATGCCTCGCGGCCATCGTGATCCAGCGCCAAAACCAGGTAGTCCTCGGGCGTCGCCCAGGCGATATAGACGTGCTTGGCATCGACGGCCGGAGTGCCGGTGGCGAAACTGTTTTGCGTGTGGATATGGTAGAGCGCGGCGGGGAATGATTTTTTCCAAAGCGTGTGGCCATCGGCGGCCGCCAGGGCCAAGGCATAGCGAGTCCCGCTTTGCGGGTCGGCGGAGGTTACGAAAATCGTGTCGCCCCACAGCACGGGAGACGAATGCCCCGCGCCGGGCAATTCCACTTTCCAGTTGTAATCCTTCTCGGTCCACTGGGCCGGAATCGTCGTGGCGTCGCTTTGCCCCGACCCGTTCGGCCCGCGAAAGCGAGTCCACTCCTGCGCCGCGGCAATCTCGGCGGTTGCAAAAACGAGGGCAATGCAACCGACGGCGCCAACGGTCAAAGAGCGGGCGCTACGGAAAAAATCGAGTGCCATCATACTTCGTCGCCTCGGCCGATAAGAAAAAAACACCGCGAGCAACCGAACCAAGATCGTAGCAAGGCCAACGGTGAATGTCGAACAATAGAATACGGCAGCGACGCGCCGGCGGATCACGTATAGCGCACGCCGCGGAATTCCGGTTCGAAGAATGGCGGGAGCAAGCCGTCGGCGTTGAGCAGGCCGGCGCGGGTGAGCCGGATCTCGTCGCCATCGACTTCCAAATTGCCGTCGGCCTGGTGCTGCTCCCACACGTCGCGCCACTGGTCGAGAATTTCAACGCCGAATTTATCGCGGAAGTAGCCGGCATCCAAGCGGCCGGTTTTGAGCTGCAAGATCATTTCGCGGATCAATAGTTGATGCGGCGACGGACGCATGCCGCGCCCCAGCGGCAGTTCGCCCCGATCCAAGGCGCCCACATACTGCGGCCAATCGGGCAGATTTTGATAATGCACGCCCGAGATGTGCCCAAAGCTGGCCACGCCGGTGGCCAGCAAATCGCTGCCGCGCCACAAATTGTCGCGATAGCTGAAGTTCACCTTGCTCTTGTCTTTCACCACCGTGTAGGCGCTCGACACCGAATAGCCGGCCGCCAAAAATTCGTCGAGGGCATAGTCGAACCAAGCTCGCTTCGTCGGCCAATCGGCCACAGGCGTTTCGATCCGGTTGCCCAAGATGTCTTGCGAATAGAGCGTGTTGAACGGCAGCTCCATCTGGTAAATCGTCGCGCTGTCAGGCCCGAGCTCGATGGTGCGGCGGATGCAATCGCGCCAGTTGTCCCACGTCTCGCCGACCATGCCCGAGATCAGGTCGATATTCACATTGGCAAAGCCGGCGTCTTGGATCCATTTCCACGATTTGTAGACTTCGCCCGACAGGTGGGCGCGGCCATTTTCGCTGAGCACGGCGTCGCTGAAATTCTCGACACCAAGGCTGAGCCGCGTCACGCCGAGATCCTTGAGCGTGTGCACTTTCGGCTCGGAAAGCGTGCCCGGCTCGCATTCGAAGGTGACTTCTTCGGCATGGTTCCAATTGATGTTGGCCCGCAGACGATCCACAAGCGACGTGAGTTGCTTGGCGCTCAAGAACGATGGCGTTCCGCCGCCAAAGTAGACGAAGCGAAACGGCCGGCCTCCCATCACCGGCAGCCGGCTGACTAGTTCGATCTCGCGCGAAAGCGCCGCGACATACTGTTCCACTTCGTGCGCGTTTTTATCGGTGTAGACGCGGAAGTAGCAAAACTTACAGCGCTTGCGGCAGAACGGGATATGCAAATATAGCCCGAGCGGCACAGGGCCCGATGGCAAATCGGCCGGCGGCGATTGCATCGCTTGCCGGACGTCGGCCAGGGCGGCGGGCGTCCATTGCGAGAACGGCGGGTAGTTGGCGATGAAATAGCTGCCAACTTCGGTTTTTGTCGCTTCGGTTGTCATGGAAGCACCGCAGGAGGGTTGCGCAGTGGCGGGAGAGTGCGTGGCGGGAGGGTACGTGACGGGAGCGTGCGTGGCGCGGCGGTGGGTTGCGGAGCACGGTGCGATTCAAGCGCCACCGTCACTTCGCTCCAAAACAGTATACTATCCCGTCCTCGCTGGCGATAACCAGCCGGTGGTCGGCGACGGCCGGCGAACCGGTGAATTCTCCGCCGGCCTCGTATTGCCAAACCGATTTTCCCGTGCGGCGATCCAAGCCGTAAACGCGGCCGTCGGAAGCGCCCAAAAACAATCGCTCGCCGACCACCACCGGCGACGAATCGATCCGGCCGCGCGTGGCGTGTTCCCAAATCACTTTGCCGGTGGCGGGGTCGAGGGCCCGCACGCGCTTATCGCGGCTGCCGAAGATGATTGCCTGGGGCGTGAGGGCCGCGCTCGAGCGCAGCGCATCGCTGCGCACCTTGTCGGACCATTGCCAGAGGATTTTTGCCTGCTTCCAATCGATGGCGAAAAACGTTCCCGCTTCGGTCCCGAAATAGACGACCGATCCTTGCACCGCCGGCGTGCAACCGGTGGGCGACTCGATATCGACCGTGGCCACCGACTCCCCTTTTGTCACGTCGATGATATGCAGCTTGCCGTCGCAGCCGGCCACGAACGCTCGATCGTCGACCACCGTCGGCGGGCAGCGGATTTGATCGGCGGTCGTCAGCGTCCAAACTTTCTTGCCGCTCTTAGCGTCCAGGCAATAAAGCGTCGAATCCTGTGAGCCAAAGAGGACATTGTCGTGAAAGAAATTCGCGCTGGAATCGATTTCTCCTTCCGTCTTGAATGTCCAGACCACTTTTCCATCGGCCGCATCGAGACAATAAAACAAGCCGTCGGAATCGCCAAGATAAAGCCGGCCTCGACGATACGCGGCCGAGGCGTTGAAGCCAGCTTGGGCGGTGAACTTCCATTTTTCGGCCCCGTTGGCCAAGTCGATGGCCCGCATGGCGCCGTCGAGATCGCCGATGTACACGGTGCCGTCGACGATCAGCGGCGTGGCGGCAAAAGCCCCTTTGGGAACCGCGTATTTCCAAACCAATTCGAGCGAATCGGGAAGTGTCGACACTGCGACTCCGGTCGCCAGGGCATCGCCGCGCACCAGGGGCCAATCCCGGCCCGGCACCGTTTTAAGAGGCGATTCGACCCGCGTGGGTTGGACCGGTTGGGCCGAGTTCGCTTGAACCAATGGCGCCGCAGCGGGTGCATTTCCCGCGGCATCAGCCGCGCAGATCGCCGTCGCGCCGGCTGCCGCGAACGCCAGAATCGTTGCCACGAAGCGCAACACCACGGGGCGCATGGGCATGTGTCCGTTTGTATCGATTTGGTAATTTCAGCAATTAGACAGCCGGCCGAAGGGCCGGCGATGCACATCGTCGCCGGTCTCGGGTTACCAACCCATGACCATGTTCGACTCGATCACTTTGCGCGCCCGCTCCAGGTCGGTGCCCGTCTCGTGCATGTAAAGCCGGATGGCATGCACCTTATCGCCCGACGCCTTCGAGAGGCATTCGCGGGCAGTGTTGCAGGGGTCGTATCGGCCGGTCAGCCCAAGGGCCGACTTGGAGATTACCCACGTATCGCGTGGACGCTTGGTCATCCGGATCAACCTTTCACCGGGATAGGCCTCATTGACGACTTCCGTGGCGGCATCGTCGTCGGCTGCCCAGGTGATGATGATATGAGCCTCGGTTTCAACTTCAAAAAGCGGCATGGCAACTTCCCTCCAAACGAACGGTAAGAGATAAAAACTGGCCGGGACAAAAAATGGCCCGCAGGATCAATCGGATTTGGGGGAATTGCTCATGCTACGCATCATCCCCCTTGCTTTCTTTGGCGAGACCTAATTCAGCGGTTGGAGCGGTCGCGGTAGATCAATGTGGGGCAAAGCGATGTCGTTGCAAGTCGTTGCCGGCCAATGGCCAGCGGCGTCTTTTTCGAACCACCATCTCCATTACGATCGTAGCCCTCCAGCCAGATTTCGTCAACGCAGCGGATGAGCAGGTTCGGGCGCGGCGAAGCGGCTCAATTTCGGCGAAGCGGATAGCGGCGGATGTGGTCGTTGAGTGGCTCCGATTTGATGGCGCCGAAGAACGGAAAAAAATTCACGGCCGACGCCCCTCGCCGCACCAACCCCTCCGAATTTGCAGTCAAAGGTGGTGCGCTATGCCCGATTGAGTCGAAAACAATGGATGCCGCGCATTATCGCCAAAACACGATTCCACCCACCATTGATACAAATCTTCTAAAACCCCGATGCTCTCGAAATTAACAATCGACCGCATTCCGCCCGCGCGACTGTCGATCTGCATTGTCAATTTCAAGCGGTCGCGGTAAGAATTGGTCCCCCCAGGGCCCGCAGCCCGCTCCCGCCTTTAACCCACGGCAAGCATGGACGCTAGCCCGCCCGACAGTGCGCCTAATTCGAGGCATTCGGCGGCGCGTTCGTCGGCGTATTTGTCGGCGCCATGGGGGCGGCGCGCTGCATTTTGGCTGCCGATCTTAGCGGTGCTCGGAGCCCTGGGCGTCACCGGCTGCCGCTTGACGCCACTGGCCGATCGCGACTGGGCCCCTGAATTGGCGCGGATGGCTGGAGCCGATTTCGACGGACCGTGGGTGCATGTTCACAACGTTCGCGATTCGAACTATCGCAGCGACACCGATTTTGACCTCCGCTTCGAAGAACGCACCTACGACCTGACGAAGCTCGATTCGGTGGACTATATCCTTGTTCCGCTCTCGGGTCTGCCGAAAGTCGCACACACGTTCGTCAGCTTCGGTTTCCGCGGTCAGGATTATCTGGCGATTTCGATCGAAGTGCGCCGTTTGCGCGGGCAGCCGTTCCAGCCGCTCTACAACTTTATCAACGAAAACGAAATCATCTATATTGCCGGCGACGAACGCGATCTGATCCGCCTGCGATCGAATTTCCGCAAAGACGATGTCTACGTTTATCGGGCAAAGCTCTCGCCCAACCAATGCCAAGCGCTATTCGTCGATATGCTCCAACGGGCGAACCAGCTCTCCGTTAAGCCGGAGTTTTACAACACGCTGACCAACAATTGCGAAACCAATTTGATCGCCCATCTGAACCACGTTTTGCCGGATAAAATTCCCTATAATTACGAAGTGCTTTTTCCCGGCCTCTCGGATCGATTGCTGTACGACCGCGGCCTGATCCAAAAGGCGGGCACATTTGCCGAAACGCGATCGACGGCTCGGATCAACCACATGGCCGAGCTCCATCCGAATAGCCCCGACTTCTCGCAACAGATTCGGCGGTTCTAAGGATCGTTTCCGTGTGGCTCACTCTCGGGACCAGCCTCAACGGGGGAGGCAGCTGCAAATTGCCTATCTTGCGCAGTCGTAAAGGTTGCGTCGGCCAACGCCGCGGCGTAGCATTGGGTTGTTGACCCCTTTTTTTCCACTTCTTCAACCCAGAAGGAACCTCGACATGCGACAAATGCTTGTTGCGATTCCGCTGGCGGCACTGCTGTTTCTGGCGATTGCGCAAGACGCATCGGCCGGGCGGCGTTGTTGTCGGCGGCATCGCTGTTGCGACGAGTGCCAGACCTGCTGCACGCCTAGTTGCACATCCTGCGCGGCAGGCTGCACGAACTGCGCGGCACCCGCCGCGAGCGGACCAGCGACCACCGAAACCGGGCCGATGATGCCGCCGCCTCCGACGGAAGAACCGAGCACGTTGCCGCCCAATATCAAACCGCCCGTGATCGCCAGGCCGACTCCTCCTCCTCCGAAGCCGACCCCCAACTCGACGAAATCGCCGTCGGATCAGGGAGCCGTTCCGCCGCCGCCGAAAAAACCGGAACCGCCAAAGAAACCTGAGCCACCGAAGACGAGCGCGCCGTCGAAGACCGAGACCCCAAAGACCCCCACCCCGCCAGCTCCACCGGCGCCGCCAAAGGCTCCGGCCAACGGCAGCACATCGGCTCCGGCCAAGACGGCCACGCCGACTCCGCCGCCACCGCCAGGCAACACGGCGCCTCCGCCGCCGCCGCCTCCGCCGCCCAAAAAGCCGGCGCCGGCCGATCAAAACCAGAAGTCAACCCAAAACCACTCGACCGCTCCGGCGGTCGACGTGGTTCATGGGACTTCGCTTTTCGACGGCAAGTCGCTTGGCGATTGGAAGGAAAGCGATTTCGGCACCGAAGGCAAAATCTCGGTCAAGGATGGCGCGATCATTATCGGCGCGGGCGAGGGTTGCAGCGGGATCACTTGGAAAGGCCCGTTCCCGAAAACCGATTACGAAATTAGCCTCCAGGCCGAACGCATCGACGGCTCCGATTTCTTTTGCGGGCTGACCTTTCCCGTCGGCGACGATCCGTGCACGTTTATCGTCGGCGGTTGGGGAGGCGGGCTGGTGGGCCTGTCTTCGATCAATGGCGACGATGCTTCGGAAAACAACACCAGCAGCGACATGAAGTTCGACGACAATCGCTGGTATACGATCCGCGTGCGCGTCAATAAGGTGCGCATTGTTTGTTGGATCGACAAGGAGCAAAAGGTCGACCAACCACTCGATCAGGTGAAGGTTTCGATTCGCAGCGAAGTTTCCGCCTCGAAGCCGCTCGGCATCGCCACTTGGCACACGACCGGCGCCATCCGCGACATTCACTGGCGCCATCTCGCCAAAGACGAACTGAAATAGCCCTCTTGGCGTTCAGACGAAGCAGTCTCACGCGGAGCCGCAGGGTTCGCGGAGACGACTGAGAGAAGAGTTTTTTCCTCAGGTAGCTTCCTCTTCTGTGATCGCTGCAAATCCCTTCTCCTCTCTTTCCCGGCGACTCCGCGACTTCGCGTGAGCCCTCTTCGTCGTCCGTTGTCGTACCTCAAAGCCTCACCGTCTCAAGCCTCACAGCCTCCCCCTGGCTTGCCTTCTCCGCGCGGCTCACTATACTTTTTGCAATCGCCCCGGACCGGACTTTTCTTCAGCACCCGGCCGGGCACCCTTGCCGATGCCGTCTGATCGTCTTCGTCGCCAAATTGCCTGGGAAGCCGCCCGGCTCATGTACGGTCGGCAGGAATCGGAATACTTTCGGGCCAAGCTCAAGGCGGCCCGGCGCTTGTGCGGCAGTTGGGTCAAGCCCCATGATCTGCCCACCAATCGCGAAATCCGCGACCAGATCCAAACTTTCGCGCGTCTGCACGAAGGCGACCGCCGCATCGAAAATCTGCGCGAAATGCGCGTCGAGGCTCTGCGGCTAATGCGCATTCTCCGCGCCTATCGTCCCCGGCTCATCGGCAGCACGCTGACGGGCCATGTCCGACAGGGCTCCGACATCGACTTGCACGTTTTCGCCGACAACCTCGAGGCCGTCAGCGGCTTGCTCGACGACGAAGGACTTGAGTACGAAGTCGAACGCAAGCGGGTGCGCAAGCATGGCGACGAGCGGATCTTCACGCACGTGCACATCCCCGATCGCTTCCCCTTCGAACTAACCGTCTACGCAACGAACCTGGCCAATTTCGCCTTCACCAGTTCCATCACCGGCAAGCCGATCGAGCGAGCAAGCATCGCCGAACTCGAGCAGCTTTTGCAGGCCGAATATCCCGCTATCATCTTGGACCAGGCCGTGCTCGAAGCCGAGTCGAAGGTGGATCGGTTTCAGATTTATCGAATGCTGCTGTTGCCGCTGGAGCGGGTGCGGCAAAGTCCGAAATGGCATCCCGAAGGCGATGCGCTCTATCATAGCCTGCAAGTGTTCGACTTGGCCTGCGATGCCCAGCCGTATGACGAGGAGTTTTTGCTGGCTGCGCTGCTGCACGACGTCGGCAAAGGCATCGATCCGCACGACCATGTGGCGGCCGGGCTGGAAGCGCTCGCCGGCCACGTCACGCCGCGCACCGCCTGGCTGATCGAGCATCACATGGAAGGGCATGGCTTGGCCGACGGCACCTTGGGAGCCCGTGCCCGCCGCCGCTTGGAAGCCGACGAGAATTACGACGACTTGGTGCTGCTGGCCCAATGCGATCGCCGCGGCCGGCAGCGATCGGTCGAATGCTCCGACCTCGACGAAGCGATCGAGTATCTGCGCGAATTATCGCGCACCTGCGGCGAATAGCGGCGAGTTCTCCGCCGATCGCATCCGCACGGCGTTGCACCGCGCTTGCGGTTTCGCGTGTCGCCGCTGGTTTTCCGTCCGGCGGTCGAATATCCTTGCGCCCATGTCCACGCAAACACCACCAACTTCCGCCTCCGCGCAATGCGGCAAATTGCTCCGCGCCGGCATGGTCGGCATGGGGATGATTTTCGACGAAACGTATCGCCCCGTTTTCGAATCACTGCATCGCGGCGGCTTGTGCGAACGGTCGATCGGCGGCATTTGCGGCGTCGAGTTGGCGGCCGTCGCGACCCGCACCGGTAATCGGGCCGAAGCCTATCGCGAATCGGCCCGTGATCGGATCGGCCCGTTCGTCAGTTTTCATGGCCCGAATGCCATCGAACAAATGCTCCTGGCTGAGAAATCGGATGCTCGGTCCGACGATGGCGGTTCCCTCGATTTTGCCTGCGTTGCCACGCCCGACGATCGCCATTTCGCGGCTGCCCGGGCGATCCTCGCTGCCGGAAAACATTTGCTGGTGGAAAAACCGTCGGTGTTGTCGCTGGCGGAGCTAGACGAGCTCGTTCGCCTCGCGCGGCAGAATGGCGTGCTGGCGAAAGTCGTCTATCACAAGTTGCTCGATCCCGATCACAAGCGGATGCGCACGCTCGTGGCCGATGGCGAATTGCAGCATGTCAACCACGGCTACTGTTCGCTGCTGGAGCCGAAAGCGATCGGGAAGGGGCAATTTGTCGAATGGATTTGGGGCCGCAATCCCGGCACGTATGTCGCCGTGCATTACATCAAATTGATCGATTTCACGTTCGGCGGCCACCTGCGCAGCGTGGCCTGCACCGGGCAGCGCGGGATCATCGGCCCTACGGATGGCCCGACCTGGGATTCGACCCAATTGCGATTGGTCTACGAATACGCCGACGGCCGCGAGGCGGCGTTCGATATTCACACGAGCTGGGTCACGCCCGACAATTTCCCCGGCCATGTCGAGCAGGAAGTGCAATTCCGCTTCGACAATGGCGTGTGGACCGCCCATGGTCGGCGGCGCGGTGTCGAATGCACGATCGAAGGCCGCACGCCCCAGCCGCGCAAAATCACGCCGAACCATCACTACAACGCCGAAGTTCTCGAGCCGTGGGGTGAGCGGGCCGCGCGCGGCTACGGGCTCGAAGCCATCGAGCGGTTCGTGCGCGAAGTGGCCCGAGTGGAATTCGGCGGCCCGCAGACCGAGCGCCCGGGGCGCCTTGAAGCCGCACGATCGCTGGATTACAACGACCTGTCGGCCGATCGGCAGGTGGTGGCGGCGGTGCAGGCGATGGAAGCGATTTTGGCCCGCCGCGCCGCGGGATTGCCCGATGCGGTGGTGTACGTCAACCATCCCGCGGGCGGATTGGCGCTTTTTTCGCCGGGCAGGAGCGAGCCGGACTTGTTGTACGCCGGCCCGGTGTGAGGCGAATGGCAGACGCCGCGTGTTAAAACACCTCGGAGCCCGTCGCGCTAGCAAGCGAGTGGCGGGCGTCTCACTCCTTTGCTAGCGCCGCGGGCTCCAGGGTTATCGATGCCACCAACGACTCTACCCATGACAAAAACATCCGAACCGCATGTGATCGAACATCCGAGCGAAGATCTGTCGAACGACCTGCGTCGCCGGCTGGCCGATGTCGAGCCGCGAGCTCAACGCACGTTCACGCCGAGCCTGGCCGCGATCGCTCGTAGTGCCGGCTGCTACCATTGGACTTGCGACGGGCGCAAACTAGCGGACTTCACCTCCGGCGTGTTGGTGGCCAACCTCGGTCATAATCCGATCGCGTGGTGGCGGGCGGTGTGGCGATACTTGGGGCTCGACCATCTTCCGTCCGAGCGCAGCGGGTTCACGGTCGCAACGCCGCTGACAACCTACAACGCCACTTGCGAGCTTGAAATTGAAGCGGCCGAAAGGCTGATCGACAATCTGCGCGGCGAGCCTGGCGGCCAGCGGTGCGAACAGGTTTTGTGGGCCGCGAGCGGGAGCGAGGCGGTGCAAAAGGCCCTTTGGGCGGCATTGGCACGGCGCGGCACTCAAGGCGAGAGGCAGACCGCCGGCGACAACGGCTCCGAGAAAATCATCCTCGCCACTCGCTTCGGCTTCCACGGCAAAAAAGGATTGGCGGGGGCGACCACGGGCAGCGAAAAAGACGCCGAGCGCGATCCGCGCGTGCGGTTCATCAGCTTCCCCAGCGAGGAATGCATCGACACCGCCCGCCGGGCCCAGCCGCTCGACCTGAGCCGCTACGCAGCCGAATTGGCCGACGAGTGGCGGCAACACGGATCGCGAATCCGCGCGCTGATAACGGAGCCGTATTTGGGAGGCGGCGGCTCGTTTCACCCGCAGCCTGAATATTTGCAGCTGCTTCAGCGGTTTTGTCGCGAACACGACATCGCGTTCATCCTCGACGAAATCCAATCCGGCTTCGGCCGCACCGGCCCGATGTACGCCTTCACGCACTACGGCCTCGAGCCCGACCTGCTGTGTCTCGGCAAAGGATTGGGCAACGGAATGCCGGTCGCGGTCGTCGCCGGGCGGGCCGATATTCTGGCCGCGCTCGACTATGGCGAGGGGAGCGACACCTACAGCGGCAATCCCTTGGCCGCGGCGGCCGTGCTGGCGACGCTGGATGAATTCGAGTCGACCGATGTTCTGCAGCGTTCCGCCGAACTTGCCGGGGTATTGAGGGAGGGCCTCGAACGAATTGCCCGGCTTGCAGCGGTCGCTCATTTGCGCGGCGAAGGATTGGTGTGGGGGATCGAATTCATCGCGACCGGCAATCGCTCGGCCGCGGAAACGGCCCGTGCCGCCGTGGCCGCCTGCTATTTGGGCGACGACCAGGGTCGCGCGATCCATCTGCTCGGCCCGTTGGCCGGCACCGTCGTGCGCATCGCCCCGCCGCTTATTATGCCGCCGGATGAAGCCCGCGAGTATCTCGCCGCGATGCATCAAATTCTGGCCAACGCCCTTTGATTCGGCGGTCGCGGGCGAGCGGGTTGACCGAGGCAACCCGCTCGAAAGTGTTGCTTTACGCCACGCGAATCGTGGCCGCGTGCAGTCCAATCGCGATTTCCCGCATCCGCTAATGTTTCCCTAACAATTGGGCCCTAGACTGTGATAACTCGCGCGGCGGCAAACGACGGAAATATCCGCCGAGCCGGCACTTAAAATTGGAGACCAACCGATGTTGCGAAACGCTCGTTGCGGCGCCCGAATCCAGCGCTTGCTCGCTGCCGCGATCGCTAAAAGGAAGGCCTTGCTGGTTGCCGCGGCGGCAGCGCTGGCATTCGCGCTTGCCTGCCGCACGACCAATGTCGCCCGCGCGGCCGGCGACGAATCGGCGCCAGAAAAGAAGGCCAGCGCAGGAGATCTCGATCCGAAGCTACCCGGATACGAAAAAGCATCGACCGAAGTTTCCGGTTCGATCAAGAGCGTCGGTTCCGACACGATGCTCAATCTGATGGACCACTGGTCGGCAAGCTTTACGAAGATCTATCCCAATGTGCGGGCGGAAATCGAGGGCAAGGGCTCGGCCACCGCCCCGCCGGCATTGATCGAAGGCACGGGCAATTTCGGCCCCATGAGCCGCGATTGGAAGAAAGAAGAAATCGAAAAGTTCGAGGCGAAATACGGCTACAAGCCGACCACCTTGCCGGCGGCCATCGATATGCTCGCCGTCTATGTCAATAAAGACAATCCAATTGAAGGCCTGAGCTTTCAGCAGATCGACGCGGTCTTCTCAAAGGCTCGCAAGGGTGGATATCCCAACGACGTCCTCACGTGGGGCGATCTCGGCATGACCGGCGAATGGAAAGACAAACCGATTAATCTCTACGGCCGCAATTCGGCCTCCGGCACCTACGCATTCTTCAAAGAACATGCCATGTTCAAGGGCGACTTCAAAGATTCGGTGAAGGAGCAACCGGGAAGCTCGGCGGTCGTGCAGGGGGTCGCGAGCGATAAATACGGCATCGGTTATAGCGGCATCGGCTACAAAACGGCCGACGTGCGGGCCATTCCCCTCGCGCTCAAGGAAGGGAAGAAATTCGTTCCCGCCGAACCGGATTATGCCTATCGCGGCCAATACCCGCTGGCCCGCTTCTTGTATATCAGCGTCAACTACAAGCCGGGGAGTCAGCTCGATCCTTTGCGGGCGGAATTCTTGAAATACGTGTTGAGCCGCAATGGCCAGGAAGATGTCGACCGCGAGGGGTTTCTGCCGTTGACGGAAAAAGTGGCCGCCCGCGGATTGAAAATGGTCGGGCTGTCGGAATAGCAAACGTGCCAAGCGATCCACAACGGACGTTCACCGGCCGGAGCCGCCGACGGAAAACGTCGTGGATGGTCACGGCCGGCGATCGCGTTGCGCGAAGCCTGGTTGCCGTCGGTGGCATCGGCACGATCGGCGCGGTGCTGCTTGTGTGCGTGTTTCTTGCGTCGCAAGTGATCCCGCTCTTTTTGCCGGCCAAGGTCGAATCGACGCGCGAATTGCCCGGGGCCATCGACGCCGCAGCCCCCGCGAATGCGACTGGAACCAAGCCGGCGAACTTCAGCGAGCCGCCGATTCGGCTCGGTATCGACGAGTTCGGCTCGCTCGCCTGGGCATTGTTCGCCGATGGCCGCGTGCGCTCGTTTCGTCTCGACAACGGCCACGTGCTCGACAATCTTTCGCCGCGGCAAACCGGTCTGGCCGGTATGACGGCCGTTGCGCTGGCGACCGACGGCCAGCGGGCCGTGTTCGGATTTCGTGACGGCAAATTGCAAACGGGCCGGATCGGTTTCGAAACGCGGTTTGTCGATCCGCCCGACGTTCCGGCCGTGGTGCGCGAGATGGCGGTCGGCGCGACCGCGGAATGGGACGGAGGCCTCGTCGCCCGCACTCCGACCGGGCAGTATCGCCGGCAAAAGCTCGTCGTCAAATTGGACGATCCGATCGAGCCCGGCGAAGGCAAAGCCGCCGTGCAATTGGTTGACCAGGTCGAGCCGGCGAGCGGATCCGTGTTTTGCTGGTTTACCGAAAGCGAAAAGGCGGCGGACCACTCACGAACCGCCGGCGTGCTGCGGATTGCGTCGGTCGAAACCCGGCACGACTTGCTCGCGGGCGAAGATGTTTCCACGCTTTCGACTCCGGTCGAAGTGGCACTGCCGGCCGACATTGATGGGCCTCCGAAATTTCTGCGGCTAGGGGGCCTCGGCGAATATCTCTATATCGCGTGGAGCAATGGCCGGTTGCTGCGCTATGAAACGCGAGATCTCGATCATCCACGCTTGATGGAGGATCGCAATCTTCTCGGCGAATCGGGCATGACGCTGACGGCGCTTGCGCCGCTCTTGGGCGGCACCACGTTTTTGGCGGGCGATTCGAGCGGCCGCGTGCGGACCTGGTTTCCGGTTCAGCCGCCCGAAGCGCGGAAGTTCGGCAGCGGGCAAAAGGCAGGGCATACCCAAGATACCACGCGGCTGATCGATGGCCCCCGGTTCCCTGCCGAGGGAAGCCCGGTCGCTTGCATCGCCTCTTCGAGCAGCGACCGCGAAGCGGCGGTGGGGTTTGGCGACGGGCGGACGCGACTGCTGTTCATCACCACGGAGAAAACGATCCTCGATTTGCGTGCGGAAGCGCCGGCGCCGGTCGAAAGCGTCGCGATCTCGCCCAAGGGAGACCGGCTGCTGGCGGTGTCGGGCGCTAGGGCCACGGTTTGGAAATTCGACCCCGGTTATCCGGATGGCTCGTTCTCCGCGCTGTTCTTGCCGGTTTGGTACGAGGGAGAGCCGGCGCCGAAGCAAATCTGGCAAACGTCGGGCGGCAGCGGCTTCGAGCCGAAATTGGGGCTGATGCCGCTCGTGTTCGGCACCTTCAAGGCGACGTTTTATTCGATGATCTTTGCCGCGCCGTTGGCCCTTCTGGCGGCCCTCTTCACGAGCGAGTTTCTTCATCCGCGCACCAAGGCTCGAATCAAACCCACCGTCGAACTGATGGCGAGCTTGCCAAGTGTCGTGCTCGGGTTCTTGGCCGGGCTGGTCGTAGCGCCGATTGTTTCCGGAATCGTGCCGGAGGTTCTGGCCGGACTGGTGACAGTACCCCTCGCGTTGCTAGCGGGGGCCTATGTGTGGCAACTCCTGCCGCATGGCTTGACGCTCCGTTTTGCCCGCTGGCGATTCGCAGCGATGCTGCTGCTGGCGATCCCGGCAGGCGTCGTGGCGGCCGCGGCCTTGGGCCCGCTCGTTCAAACTTATTTGTTCGACGGCGATATCAAAGCCTGGCTTACCGGGCGGCTGGGCAGCGGATTGCCGGGCTGGATCATGCTGCTGTTGCCGTTCACGGCCCTACTGGTCGCGGTGCTCATCAATCGCACGATCGATCCTTGGCTGCGCGGCATCTCCGCATCATGGAGCCGAACTCGCAGCGCCGTCGCCGAGTTGTTGAAATTCATTTTCGGCATCGCGGCAACCGTGGTGCTTGTGTTCGGCGTGGCATGGATTCTCGACGCGGTGAAGATCGATCCGCGTGGAACTTTCGTCGGACGATACGACGAGCGCAACGCGCTGATCGTCGGGCTGGCAATGGGCTTTGCCATCATCCCGTTGATCTACACGCTGGCCGACGACGCTCTTTCCTCCGTGCCGGCCAGTTTGCGTTCGGCATCGCTGGGCGCCGGAGCCACGCATTGGCAGACGGCAATGCACGTCGTCATTCCGACCGCCATGAGCGGGCTGTTCTCGGCCGTGATGATCGGGCTGGGCCGCGCCGTGGGCGAGACGATGATCATCTTGATGGCCGCCGGTGGCCAGCCGCTCATGGATATCAATATTTTCAACGGCTTCCAAACGCTTTCTGCCGCGATTGCCACGCAAATGCCCGAAGCGGCGGTGGGCACGACCCACCTGCGCACGTTGTATGTAGCCGCGTTGGCGCTGTTCATCATCACCTTCGTCGTCAACACGGTGGCGGAAGTGGTTCGGCAGCGATTCCGCCGGAGGGCCTATGAACTCTAAGCGATCCGCGGAGGCCGCATGAGCTCGAAAACATCGCCTCCGCTTGGCTCCGGGTCTCCGACTGCTGCCGGCTCCGGATTCTCCGCCGCGCCGACGTCGCCGCGGCCGCGCCGACGTGGCTCATCCCATGCAACACTTCTGGCGCACGGCGAACCGCAGTTATGGCTCACCGGCGGAGCGCTGGCCATCGCGATCCTGCTGATCGTCGGATTGCTGGTCCTTGTGGTCTATCAAGGGATCGGCACGTTTTGGCCGCGGCCGCTGGTGGAATTGAAACTGGCCGACGGCAGCGTGCTGCTCGGCGAGACCGCGCGATCGGAGCGGTATCGACCCGAGGCCGATGCGCTCGACAAGCTGCCGTCGCCGATGGCCGCCATGGCTCGGCATGGGATCGCGGCGGACGGAGGCTGGGCCACACGACGGCTGGTTCGCGTCGGCAATTTCGAGCTGACGCATGCTCCATTTCGATGGGCCGACGATTTTCGCGTGGCGGAAGAAACTCGGCCCGATTGGGCATTGACGATCGAACGGCTCGAAATCGGTAGATTCTACGGCCGGCTTGAGGCGCTATTGGTCGACGGCAAGGTCGTTTCGGCGTCGCCGGCCGATGCCTGGAAACAATTCCGACAGGCGCATCCGGAGGTGCGCGCACGCTGGCGCCAGCGCGTGGCGATCGACAAGGATGAGAATGGGGCTGTTCGCCGGAAAATGAAACAAGCCACGCTCGAGCAAGTGCAAGCCGAGCTGGATTACGGCAAGGATTCGCCCCACTATGCCGCCGCTGTCACGGGCCGCACCGAGATGGAAGCCTGGGGGCAATCGCAATTCAAGGAAATCCTGGGCCGAATCGATCGGCTAAAGGCGGAAAACGCTCGCTACCGGTTGCGCGTCAAACCGGTGCAGGGGCCGGCGCAAGACATCGCGCTCGAAGACATCGTTCGCGCTTATCCGGCCAATCAACTCGGCTTGTGGAGCAAACTCGGCATTTACGCCTCGCGCTGGCGAGAATTCTTGCTCGACGATCCGCTGCAATCGAATCGCGCCGGCGGATATTTTCCGGCGATTTGGGGCACGGTCGCCATGACGCTCATCATGACGCTCTTCGCCGTGCCGTTCGGCGTGTTGGCGGCGCTCTATCTGCGGGAATACGCCAAGCCCGGCCCGATCACCAGCGCCGTGCGCATCGCGATCAACAACCTCGCGGGAGTGCCGAGCATCGTGTTCGGTGCGTTCGGCTTGGGGTTCTTCTGCTACGGCGTCGGAAAATTCATCGACGGCGGGCCAGAGGATCCCTGGCCAGAGGGAACATGGTTCATGCTATTGGCCATTGCAGTCGCCGCCGGGGTCGCGGCATTTTTCATCGGCCTCGCGAGCCGTCCGGCGATGGCCGAATCGCTCGCCGCCGGACGCCCACGCTTGCGCCGAGTGTCAGTGGCGCTGTGGCTCGCGTCGCTCGGGTTGGTGGTGACGATGATCGTCACCTCGCCATTCTTCCATGGGTTCTACCGCGCTAGCCTGGTGAGTAACGATCCGACATTCGGCAAGGGGGGATTGCTCTGGGCAGCGCTCACCCTGGCACTATTGACCGTGCCGGTCGTGATCGTGGCCACCGAAGAAGCGCTCGCCGCAGTGCCAAATTCAATGCGCGAGGGGTCGTATGCCTGCGGAGCAAGCCATTGGCAAACGATTCGCCGGATCGTTCTGCCGCGAGCGATGCCGGGGATCATGACGGGCATGATTTTGGCGATGGCGCGGGGGGCGGGCGAAGTGGCGCCGCTGATGTTGGTCGGCGTGAAGAAGTGGTCGCCCGATCTGCCGCTGGATTCGGTGTTTCCGTATCTTCATCCCGATCGCAGTTTTATGCACCTCGCGTATATGATTTACGATGTCGGGTTTCAGAGTCCGGATAGCGAGGCCGCCAAGCCGATGGTTTATACTACGACGCTGCTGCTGATCGCTATCGTGGCGGTCCTGAATCTGGGCGCGATCGGATTGCGCCGCAGGCTGCGGCGAAAATTCATGACGGATCAGTTTTGAACCCGCGGCACGAAAACTGCCGGAAAGCGACCGGGCACCTTCGATCAACAAGAAAGTGAGCTTCCGCTTGCGAAGCGGTTGCCATGAACGCCATTTTGAAAACGCAAAAGCCGTTGCAAACACCCGATTCCGCGCCGGCGGATCCAACGCAGCCCGTGCTGCCGACCGCCGGGACCGCGAGTCTCGCCGAGCCGCCAAATTTGTTGCCGCCGGCTGCGGCCGCGAAGTCGCCCCCCGCCGCGGGCCGGCTGAACGCGATCACGCGCGGAGAGATCGTTGGCACGGAAGTGCACCCCGCCATGGCGCGCGAGGAAGCGGTCGTCGAGGTCGATCATTTCAACTTGTTCTACGGCGCGAAGCAGGCGCTCTACGACATCTCGATGCGGATCCCCAAGAACCAAGTCACCGCGCTGATCGGGCCGAGCGGCTGCGGCAAATCGACGATGCTCCGCAGCGTCAATCGGCTCAACGATCTCTTGGCCACGGTGCGCATCGACGGCGATATCCGCCTCAACGGCGATTCGATTTATCGCACCACTGTCGACGTGATCGAGTTGCGGAAGCGGATGGGCATGGTCTTTCAAAAGCCGAATCCGTTTCCGATGAGCGTTTTCGAAAACGTCGTCTATTCGCTGCGCATCGACGGCCAGCGCAACCGCAGCGTGCTCAACGAAGTTTGCGAGCGCAGCCTCCGCGGCGCCGCGCTGTGGGACGAAGTCAAAGACCGGCTGCATGAAAGCGCGCTCGGCATGTCCGGAGGACAGCAACAGCGGCTTTGCATCGCCCGGGCAATTGCCGCCGAACCCGAGGTGCTCTTGCTCGACGAACCTTGCTCCGCGCTCGATCCGATTGCCACCGGAAAGATCGAAGATCTAATCCAAGAATTGCGCGGTTCGTATTCGGTGCTGATGGTGACGCACAACATGCAGCAGGCGTCGCGAGCGAGCGATTTTACGGCCTTCATGTATCTCGGGCGGCTGATCGAATACGGCCCGACCGGCGAGCTCTTCACGAAGCCGATCCTGAAGGAAACGGAAGACTACGTGACCGGCCGTTTCGGCTAAAATCGTGAACGGATACGCCATCCTTTTCCTCCAGGGCCCTGCTCTCCACGCCGGACGCGAATATGATCCGATTGTAGCGCTTCCAATGCCCAAATAACCGCTGCGCTTACTGCATCAATCGGCCCGGGATCCGCGATGAAGACAAAAATTTCTCGATTGTCACATTTTCATTGACACCCCCATTCTGGCCCGATATACTTGCGGAACCATTCGGCTATACCTCGGAAGAGCGTCATACATTCGTGGGGGGAACGATCCGTGGATCGGGCTCCCCGTTCTCCTAATTCCCGATGACAATGCGGCGCACGACACGTGTCGCCGATTCGCAAATCCCCTGCGCCCCCGCGTTCGACCGATATCCGGAAAAATCATTAGTCCCGGCAAGTTGCAGCGCCGATGTGCGATCCGGCAATGTGGCTATGGGGGCAGTGGAAGCAACCGATATCATCGAGCGCAGGGGGCGCTTCTTTTTTCTCAAGCGGTTAAGGCTCGGCCAAAAAACGACTTCTCCATAGGCCCCTCTTCTCACAGCGACCGAGTTCCAGGATGAGGGGGGTTCGAAAAGCGGAAGTTAGTTTTCGGCCGAGCCTAGATGTTGCAGATAGCCGCTCCTTCGACACGCTGATCCCGTTCCACCGCCGGCCATCGCTATTTGCATTTGCTCGCCGGCGCGCTACGATAGGCGCTGTCGATGCCTTCGCAGATTGCGGCCAATTACCGCTATGGGGCATAGCCGTACCAACGTCGGCTCGTTTTCCCGCCAGGTTCGCCACGCCGCTCCCTCTGCCCCGCTTGCGCGAACGTGCTTCGTTGTCGTGCCCATGGTGGGCTCGACGCCTTCTTCATCTACCAAGGAATTGCAAAAATGCGATTGAACCATCTCGCTTTCGTTCCAATGCTGGCTGGTTTGTTGGCCGTGGGCTTGCTAGCGGGCAACGGCCATGCGGCCGAATTGCAGAGCGGACCGCAGCCGGGTGAATCTCTCGGTGCATTCACGGTCACCAAAGCCGCCGGCGCTCCGAACGACGGCGTCGCGGTCGGCCAAAAGCTCTGCTACCGCTGCCGGATGGGGAATCGGCCGATGGTGATGATCTTTGCCCACCAAGCCGACGCGGCCCTCGCCGCGCTCGTCAGGCAACTCGACGACGTCGTGGCCAAGAATGAAGCAAAGAAGATGGGCTCGTTCGTGAGCCTGCTCGGTCAGGAACCGAAGGAGTTGGCCGGCACGGCCGAAAAATTCGTCGAGTCGAACAAAGTCGAGCATGTCGCCTTCGTCGTTCCCGCCGAACACGCCGCCGGACCGAAGAGCTACAAGCTGAATCCCGAGGCCGATGTGACGGTGCTCATCTACCGTCAAGGAAAAGTCGTGGTCAACTACGCCTTGCCGGCCGGTGGTTTGACCGATGAAACGATCCAGAAAATCGTTGCCGACACGAGCAAGATTTTGGATTGACCGGCGAGCGGCCATTCGTCGCGCCGCACGGGAATATCTGTGCCGGTTTGCAGCAGTTTCGAATCGCTGGCGCGCTCGATTCGTCGCAGCGCGCTGGCGCGCTTGATTCGTCGCAGACCGTTCGGTCGCCCAGCGGAACCGCCGTTGTAGGTTCCAGGAGGTCGAGCGCTGTCTGCAATCGTCGAGCGAATTCTGCAAAACGTAAGCTCGAGTTTCTGGATCGCAGAGTTCAAACCGCATGGCGATCGTGGAATTTCGCGCGACTCAAGTCCCCTAAAGCTCGTCGCCATAGGCCCAGCCGCGTCGGACGTTTTCTTCAAATCACAATCAAAGACGCCGGTGAGAGTCGAACTCACTTCAAACCGGTTTGCAGGCGGTTGCCGTGCCCGTCTGGCTCCAGCGTCAGGTGCTTCAGTGTCCTCGCCAAGAATCGAACCTGGTCTTCGACCAGCAACCGAGCACGGCTGCTTTGGCGGCAGCCGAGCGCAGGGCGGTAGACTGAGTTGGGTATGTCCTCGCCAAGAATCGAACCTTGTCTTCGACCTTCGCAGGGTCGCGTGCGAATCCGGCACACTCCGAGGACAAAAACTCGCAATTTTTCAATGCCCCGCCGAGGAATCGAACCACGTCTTGCAGTTTCGAAGACTGCCGTGCTGTCCGGCACACTCGCAAGGCCATCAATCGCAATATCCGACCTGGACTCGAACCAGGGCCTGGACCTTCGGAGGGTCCAATGCGATCCGGTACACCATCGGGACACACCACACCAAGAGCCGACGACTGGATTCGCGCCAGCATCGACCGGTTTACAAAACCGGTGTCTTTCTCAGTCGAGCCACGTCGGCATTTTTCAATCAGCACGAGCGCGAGGAGTCGAACCCCGTCCGCCAGTTTTGGAGGCTGGCTGCTCTCCCAGGAGCACGCCCGTGTAAAGCCCGGGGTTCTGCTGTTACAAGACCCCGGGGCTCGCTAACAATCAGCTCTCAAGCGCGACGTTCCAGTACGCCTCGCTGACGAACTTCGACCAGCTTTCGATCCGTGCCTCGTGCCGGGCGTACAGCGGCTTCCAGGTCGGGCGAACCGGCTCCTTGCGCAGCTTGAGGCCAGCCTGCCGCGGCGTGCGGTCGGCCTTCCGCTTGTTGCACGCCAGGCAAGCCAGCACGCAGTTTTCCCAGGTCGAGGTTCCACCCTGTGACCGCGGCACAACATGGTCGATCGACAACTCGTCGCCGCCCGGCTGCACGCCGCAATATTGGCAGGTCCAGTGGTCCCGCTTGAAGATATTGCGACGGCTGAAGCTCACCGCGGCGCTCGGCACCCGGTCGTAACTGGCTAGCGCGATTACTTCCGGCACACGGAGCCGCTGGCGAATCGCCTGGATGAACGGTTCGCCATCGCGCGGCTTTAGCGCTGACCAATCGGCCCAACTGTAGAGCCGATAGTCGTCGGAATCGACCACGCGGACCGATTCATTCCACAGCAGCACGAGCGCCCGGGCCACGGTGGCCACGTTCACTGGCTGCCAGTTGCGGTTGAGCACCAGCGTCGGGCGATCGAGCATCTTCGCGACCATTTTTGATCCGTCCTTTCAAGTAAGGGTATCTGGGCGGGGTCGAACCGCCATCTTCTCCCTTCACAGCCAGCCCGTGCAGAATCCGCTACACCACAGACACCATATAGTTGTCAGCACTAGCGGAAGGGGTGGGAGTCGAACCCACGCTCTCGTGCTCCCACGACCATGAGGACATGGTGCCCGGCGGGCCGCCGTTGCCCTACCTCCCGAAGTCTTAGCCGCACCAAGTAGCTCGTATGGGAGTCGAACCCGTCTCTCCATCTTGAAAGGACGGAATCCTCAAGCCGATAGACGAACGAGCCGCATGTTTTTTCTACGAGTGGGTCGGGAGGCGCTCGAATCCTCGTCTCCTGGGCTTCAACCAGGCGCTATACCGTCTCAGCTACCAACCCGGGTTTTCGAGCAATTCAACGAAAAAAGGCCCGATGTCGCTTTGACACCAGGCCTTCAAGTTTGTTCGCGTACTTGGTTTGGCCGAGCGTCACAGGCGCAATGGGAATTGCAGATTATCCGCGGCGAGCGCGGAATAACCCGTCCCCATGCGTTCCTGAATCGAACTGGGCCGTGACCAAACCATTGGAATCACCAAATTCAAAAGAGTTGTTGCAATCCGACCCGGCCGCGACAGCAACCGGCAGCAGGCTATTCAACCACTTAGACGCAGCAGGGTGTCGGTGGGTTCACAGAGATTTTTGCCAAACCTGCGGAAAACTCCCCGGCGAGCTGGCACCATGCCGCTTGTATCGAGGGCGCGATGGCGGCAACGCCCAGTGACCGCCTGCGGAAAATCTGATTCAACCAGTTGTCATCGGGCAGTCAAAACCAGCATTACATCCTTTGTGATGTGGATCACCGCGCAGCAGTCCTCCGCACCGCCACCACCAATCACCCCAGCAAAGCGACATGGCCGCACATTGGACCAGGCCGCCGCGACTCTGCCGGATTTTCCAGGGTGGAAAGTCGTGGCGGTGTGGCTGGTCGCTTGCGTCATCGGCGATATGGTAGGATGGTCGCAACACCAGATTGTGCGATCGAACCATGCCGCCGATAACACGTCACGGAAACATGCCGAACTTCATCTGCTCGACATGCGGAACACAATACGCCCAGACCGTTGATCCGCCGCACGCCTGCGCTATCTGCGATGATGACCGGCAGTACGTGAAGGCGACGGGCCAACAGTGGACAACGCTGGACCGCTTGCGGTTGAGCCATCGAAACTCGATCCGATTCGAGCGGTCCGGCCTGATTGGCATCGGCATCGAGCCTCACTTCGCCATCGGTCAGCGGGCGCTATTCTTGCGAACGCCGGGCGGAAATATCCTTTGGGACTGCGTTTCCTTACTCGATCCAGCTATCGTCGAGATGATCAACGCACTCGGCGGCATTTCGGCGATTGCCATCTCGCACCCGCACTATTATTGCTCAATGGTCGAATGGAGTAGGGCTTTCGGCGACGTGTCGATTTATCTTCATGCTGACGATCAACAGTGGATAATGCGACCCGATAAGGCCGTCGTATGTTGGACAGGCGAAACGAAGCTGTTGAGTGCGGGTCTGACGTTGATCCGCTGCGGCGGGCACTTCGACGGCGGCACCGTTCTTCATTGGCAAGGCGGCGCTGGCGGCAAAGGATCACTCTTGACGGGCGATATCATCCAAGTTGCTCCCAATCGAACACACGTCAGCTTTATGTACTCTTATCCCAATTACGTGCCGCTGTCGGCGTCAGCAGTCGACCGGATCGTCAAGGCGGTCGAGCCATTCGACTACGACACGGTCTATGGAGCATTTTGGGATACAGTGATCGAACGGGATGGCAAGGCGGCGATTCTGCGCTCCGCGGAGCGTTATTTGCAGGCCATCGGTGATTGACCGGCAGAAGAGGCATCACCATGAATGACGCTTTTCAAAAGAGGGTCAGAGCAGCAGCCGTCGCCGGATGGTGGACGGTGCTGATCGCCATTGGGTTTCTAACCCTGGTTTGGTTCGTATTTCTCGGCCTCATGTCAGCTCGACCGCCTTGGTTTCAATCGCTCCTTGGGCCTGGCGTCAGTTGGGAGTACGTTCAGAATGTTGGATTTTGGATCGTCTCGATATTCAAGATGTGCATTTGGCTGATGGCCCTGGTGGTCGTTTGGCTCACGCTATGGGCCAGGCAGTTGCGGAAAGGATCGGGCGTCTGACTGAGGGAGAAAACTGATGGCCAACAAAGGTCGAGGCATGGTGCGGCAACCAGCGACGAAATCGCCGAAGATGCAGAAGAAGATGGCGAAGAACAAGATTGCCGCAAGACTTGGAAAGAAAAAATGATCCTGTTCATCGACGAGGATCGAGCCTACCTGTCCT